>DASZFN010001180.1:0-7213 GCA_035939715.1 Gemmataceae bacterium
GCCCTAGCTAAAGCCGGCCTGGGTTGCATTCGCCATCGTTTAGCCGCGACCCGCCAGGGGAGCGGGGGGCTGTTTGCGCCCCGCGCTCCCCTGGCGGGTCGCGCGAAACGAATTGCCGAATCCGGAATGTTCCTACGGCGATCGCTGTTGATCAAGGACCTCGCGAACCTTTCGGGCCAGAGCTGCCGGCGTAAACGGCTTTTGCAGGAAAGCCATGTGGGATTCCTGTACGCCGTGCCGGACGAGCGCATCATCGGTGTAGCCCGATAAGAACAGCACCTTCATGTCCGGCCGAAGCGGCTGGAGAAGATCGGCGAGCTGGCAACCGCCCATCCTGGGCATGACCACGTCGGTTAGGAGCAGGTGGATGGCCTCGGTATGTTGCTGACAGATCTGCAACGCTGCTTCCCCATCGGCCGCTTCCAGAACGGTATAGCCGCTGGCCGATAACACATGACGGGCGGTGACGCGGACGCTGGCCTCGTCTTCCACGAGCAGGATGGTTTCCGAGCCCTGATCAAGGGTGGTCGGGCCGCCCAGGGACTGGCGCGGCCTTTCGGCGTCCGGAACGCGCGGCAGGTAAATTTGGAACACGGTGCCGCGGCCGACTTCACTATGCACCTGGATATGACCGCCGCTTTGCTTGACGATACCGTAGACCGTGGCCAGGCCCAGCCCCGTGCCCTTGCCGATTTCCTTGGTCGTGAAGAAGGGCTCGAAAATCTGGGCGCGCACCGCCTCCGCCATGCCGCAGCCGGTGTCGCTTACCACCAGCATCACGAACGGGCCGGAAGGCGCTTCCGGATGTTGCCTGGAGAAGGGGGATTGCAACTCCACATTAGACGTCGCAATGGTGAGATGTCCGCCCGTAGGCATGGCATCACGAGCATTGACGACGAGGTTCAACAAGGCCTGTTCCAGTTGGCCGGGGTCGGCGCGCACGCAGCCGAGCTCGGCAGCCAGCCGGGTCTCCAGCTCGATATCCTCGCCGATCAGGCGGCGGAGCATTTTTTCCGTTTCGCGCACCAGCAGGTTCAGGTCGATGATCTTGGGCGCGAGCAATTGCTTGCGGCTAAAGGCGAGCAACTGGCGCGTGAGGGCCGCGGCGCGGTCGCCGGCCTGGCGAATCTCGCTGACGAGCTCGCGCGAGGGATCGTTCGCATTCAGCTGGCCAAGCAGGATCTCGCTGAAGCCGGTGATTACGGTAAGCAGGTTATTGAAATCGTGGGCAACGCCGCCGGCCAGGGCGCCGATGCTTTCCATGCGCTGCGCCTGGCGGAGCTGGGCTTCGAGTTTCTTGCGTTCAGTGATATTGCGCAGCACCGCCAGGAAGCCGCTCGGCTGGCCGTCGGCGTCGCGGATGACGGCCATGTTAACTTCGGCAAGCACGGGCACCCCGTCTTTGCGCTGGACGGTTAACTCTGCCTGATTGATGCTGCCCACCTGCCGGACTTCATCCATGATGCCGTGGGCGCGGGTGCGATCTTCCAGCGCCAGCAATTCCAGGCAATTCTTGCCGACCATCTCCTCGGCATTGTCAAAGCCGGCAGATGCCACCGCTTGCTTGTTGACCATGACAATGCGCAGGTTCAGGTCGACCACAACGATCGCATCGGGAGTCGTCTCCACGAGGTTGCGATAGAGCTCCTCGCTGGCGCGCAAGGCCTGCTCGGCCCGGACCCATTGGCTGATATCGCGCACCACGATGGTATGGAATTTGCGCCCGCCGACCTGTCCTCTGGCGAGGGATGCTTCCAGGGGGAATTCTTCGCCGTCGGCGCGGATGCCGCGTTTGCCGGAGCGCACGCGCAGAGTCACGGATTCCGGGGCATGTCCCGCGCTCTTGTCCTTGCCGGCAGCCGGCTCATATTCCGGGGGGATAAAGCGGCTGAGCGGCTGGCCCAGCGCTTGCTCGGCGGGGCAGCGAAACATTTTCTCCGCGGCGGCATTGAAGAGCGTGATGCGCTGGCCCTCGACCACCAGAATGGCGTCCTTGGCTGAGGCGATCACGCTGGCCAGCTGGGCTTCGGACTCGGCGAGCTGATGTTCGGTTTCCACCTGGCGCAAAACGCGCTCGACCGCCTCCGGCAGGTAGTCGAGGTACTCGGGTGATTTGGTGACGAAGTCGCGCACACCCACGCGCAGGGCGCGAATCAACGTGGCTTCCGTGCCGAAGCCGGTCACGAGAATGACCGGCACATCGTAGCCGGCCTCCTTGACCTGGCTATAGAAGGTCAGGCCGTCCATTCCTCCCGGCAGCCGATAGTCGAGGAGGATGAGGGCAATGCTCTTGTCGAGGAGTTTTTGCAGAGCCTCGGTGGCGTTGGCAGCCACCAGCACTTTGTAGCTGGCCCGTTCGAGGCGGATGCGCTCGAGGTTGGCGACGCCGGCATCGTCCTCGACGATGAGCACCGTTCGATTCTGCACTGTCCGCGCCTTTGACTCGACCATGGTTCCCCTCAGAAGCGCTCATCTTCGCGCGGCACCTTGACAATAGAGAGAAACATCCCCAGCCGCCGGATCGCTTCGATGAAATCGTTGTACACCACGGGTTTGGTGACATACACGCTGCAACCCAGTTCATAACAGCGTTGCACCTCGCGCGGGTCATCCGTGGTGGTAAGCACGATGACCGGTATCATGGCGGTCCGGGGATCGGCCTTGAGCCGGCGCAGCACTTCCACGCCGTCGAGGCCCGGCATGTTGATGTCGAGAAGCAACAGCAGGGGGCCGTTCGGATTGCGCTGTGCATGGGCGCCCTGGCAGCGGACATAGTCAAGCGTCTGTTGCCCGTCCTTGACATGGACGACGTGGTTGACAATGCCGGCGCGCTGCAGATTGCGTTGCACCAGGCTGGCGTGGCCGTCGTCGTCTTCTGCCAGCAGGATCGTGAGCGGCTCGCTGGTCATGTGTGATCTTCCCCTGGAGGTTCCAGATAATACTGCTTACAGCCTATTGACCAGGGAGGCAGGCAGGGTCACGTAAAAAGTGCTGCCTTCCCCCGGCCGTGAATGAAGCCAAACCTTGCCGCCATGCCGTTCGACGATGCGCCGGACAATAGCCAGACCCATGCCTTCGCCGCGGGCTGCCTCCGGGTGAACGCGCTGGAAGGCCTGGAAGATCTTTGGCTGATACGTTTCCGGAATGCCAAGGCCGTTGTCTTTTACAAAATAGGTTTGGAAGCCGTTCGGGCCTTCTGCAGGCGTCGTGGACTGGCTGCCCACCTCAATCAAGCCGGGCCGTCCGGGGTCCAGATAGTTGAGCGCATTGCCGATCAGATTGGCAAATACCTGCTCCACGGCGGTGGCATCCCCCCAGGCCGATGGCAGCGGCTGTACCTGGACCGTCGCCTGGCGCTCGCGAATGGTGGTCTTCATCGACTCGACAATCTGTTCCACGATCTGCTGGGGTTCCACGGCTTGCCATTGGAGCTCCACGCGCCCGGCGCGCGACAGCCGCAGGAGGGCGTCGATAATGTGACTCAGGCGCTTCACGGCAGTTTGAATGAAGTGGATGGCCTCACGCATGTTGCCGTCGAGTAACGCCAGGGCACGCTGGCGCAGCGCCGCCGGGAGCGCCGGCTCGTTGACAAGGCCGCGCAACTCTTCACCGGCCAGGTGAAGCTCCTGGCTGAAACCTTGCAAATTCACGAGCGGCGAGCGCAGATCATGAGAAACGCTATAGACGAAGGTCTCGTTCTCCTGATTCTTGTGGCTCAATTCGCGGTTGCTCTCCGCCAGTTCGGCGGTGCGTTCGCGAACGCGGCGTTCCAGCTCTTCATTGAGTTTGCGGACCTCGCCGCTGGACCGGGCCAGATTCTCGGCCATAATGCGAAAGTCGCGATCCAACCGGGCCAGTTCATCGCCGCCGCCCAGCGGCGGCAACAAATCCTTGCCCAGGGCCAGCCGTCCGACATTCTCGGTCAAGGCTGCGGCACGCCCACTGATATTGCGTGCGAAGAGAAGGGCGAGAATGAGCGTCACCAGCAGCGCCGCCAGGGATCCCCCCAGGAGCAGTCCCTGCTGCTGCCGCCGCGATTGTCTCAGGGTTTGCTGGGCCGCGTTATCGGTGAGCATTTCTTCCAGCACCAACCGGTCCATGTCGCGGCGGATGGCGTCCATCTGCTTCTTTCCCTCCAGGCTTCTGGCCCTGGCTGCCGCGCGGCCGACCTCCCCGGCGCGCGCCCATTGCTCGGTCTCTTTATGGTATGCCAGAAGACGCATGGCTTTATCCACGATGTTGCGCGCACGCGCGGCTCGGTAAGGGTCGTCCTGGATAAGGTTCGTGAGCTGCTCCGTGGTCAAAGGAACTTCCCGGCAAGCCTGGACATAAGGTTCGGTGAAAAGCGGGTCGCCGGTCAAGAGGAAACCGCGGATGGCGGTCTCTGCATCCAGCAGAGCCTTCAGAACTGCCTGGCTGAGGCGCAATACCTCCTGGGAATGGGCGGCGGATGCCTGCGCCGCGGCGCTGATCCGCTGCAAGTCGGCGACCAGCCAGATAAACGCTAATTGAAATAATAGCGGCACGGAGATTAGAACCAGGCCTTTGGCCAAAATATTCAAAGTGATCCGCATGGGACTGGAGCCCGAGGCGGAAGTCGCCCGCGCTCAGACGGCGGACGGGCCGGCCTTCGCCTAACCTAGTATACCTTGGCGGCTGGGAAAAGAATTATGGAAATGCGTGAAGTGCGTTAGGCTTTTGCAAGCAGAACGGCAAAAGGAACAGCGAGAGGTCAGAGTTCTCATGACCTCCCGCCATGCCATGAAATTCTATGGCAGCAATGCTAGCCCGCAGATGTCCGGCTGCCTCCTTGGGCCGGCATGGAACTACTTGGCTTCCTCGAGGTTAATGTCGTAGTTCTGCGCGCCGGACTTGACGGTATAGCTCAGCCCGGAACTCGCCACATCATGGTATTTGTCGGGGAGCTTGATGTACGTTCCCGCCGGCTTTTGCGGGTTGACGCGCGGATCTGGGGTGTCCGTGCCCACGTTGCCTACCTTGGGAAGATTGGGGCGCGGCTCCTTCTTGGCTGCAGCTTCGGGCGGTTGAAGTTCCCGATTGTCCACGGCAATTTTCACGACGCCAGCCGGGACCGTCGCGGTGTAGTTGCCATTCGCATCGATCCGAGCCGTGACCGTGTTTTCACCGGCACTGCTCGGGCGGAAAATCACTGAGCCGCCGGTGACCGGCATGCCTTTGTACAGAACCTTGCCGGTCAATTTTCCTTGAGCGCCGCTACCCCCGCAACCGACACAAGCAAACAAGGAAAGAAGCGAAAGCAGGGCAGCAAAACGACCGCTGGTGCGGCGAAGGCACGTCCAGTTCATGAATACTGTCCCCCTTAACAAGCAATGGGGGGAAGCGCGGGCACGCTTCTCCCCATCAGCTTGCGGTTCATTTTTCCAAAAGGATTCTTACCAATCGCCGGGCATCGGAATGCCGTCATTGGGGACCACCGCGATCCACCACGTATTGGGATCGATACTTGAAGAGAGAAAACGCACGCTGCCATCGCCCAGTCCCGCATTTATGCCCGCCGGGTGCGGCGACGTAGCCAGGCGGTTGTCGCATGGACCTGGGGACGCCAGATAGTTCTGAGGTTGGACGACGAATTTGGAGGCGGTCCCCTGGAACCACACCGTGCCATCGATCCCCTTGCCGCCAGCGAAGACGGCAGAAAGGCGATCGGCCGGGAAACTATCGTCCGCCCCATTAGCCACGTTGTAAATGCCGCGCATCCACCAGGTGCCGCCCGGATTGGCTGAGCCACCGTTGCAGGCGGCGTACTTCTCGGTGAAGACGATCGTGTTGGTCTGGCCGTCTTCAAAAGTAGTGGGGATCTTGGCCTGTCCGTCCCAGGCGACGTTGGCCGTGGAGGTGGAGAGTCGCTGATTGCCGAAGACCTGGAAGTTGCCGGCATAAGAGGCATCGCCGTTGCACCAGTCCAGGCAGTTCTTGCTGATGCTGGGGTCGGAAGGGCACTGGTAAGTGGGGATTCTTACTTGCCGGAGATATTGCGGGTTACCAGTCGGATTGAGCGAGTGCCAGTTCGGGAAAATAACACCGCCCACCGCGGCTGCGTTCCAAATGTTATCTTGCTCGATATAGGGCAACAGGTGCCAGAAGAGCGGCGCGAAGAATGCCCCGCCGTAAGTGCCGGACATGGGCGGCAGACGGCCCCAGGTGTCGTTGGCGTTATGCAGTGCCAGCGACATCTGCTTGATGTTATTGGAACATTTGGCGCGATTGGCGGCCTCACGCACTTTTTGCACCGCCGGCAACAACAAGCCGACCAACACCGCGATAATGGCGATGACCACCAGCAGTTCGATCAGCGTAAACCCTTGGCGGCGCTGGGCCGCCCCCCGATGGCCCTGGCTAAGAAGCCGGGCCCCTGCCCGACGCCTCGACAAGGCGTCGCCGGCAAAGTCGATGCCGTTTACCATAACCATACTCCTAAAAGAGACACAAAAAAGAATGAGAAAGGCTGAATCTTGATTGGCGAGACTGCTCCTTCTTCGGGCGAGGTCCTCATCTTCCCAGGGAATAAAGAGATGGACATAATCTTGCCTGATTCTAAGGGAGGCCCACTGCTTGTCAATGAAAATCTTACTCGCGCAGCCTTTTTTTTATGCCTGCCGGCCGGCGGCCATTCCGGACAAGGGAACCGACTGTCAATGCCGCCAGATCAAGACTTCCCAGTGCCGGAAAGCTTCACTCCGGCAAGTACAGCACGCGGCCACAGCTTTTGCACAGCACAAACTGGCTGAGCATCAGGTCATTGAAGGCCTGTGCCGTGATCTCGGTATAGCAGGCCATGCACGTGCGGTTTTGCACCGCGGCCATGGCATCTTCGCCGCGCGCCCCCAGCAAACGTTCATAAGCCGGCAGGACATCCGGCGGCAGAGAGCTTTCCACTTCCTTGATCGCCGTGTGCACCTTGGCAAGTTGCTCCCGTAACTCCGTCAGACGGACTTGCGACGTTTTCTCATGATCGGCGTAGTCGACCTTGGCTTGAGCGACCGCTTTTTCGGCTGTGGGGATTTGCGCCGATTTGTCTTCCGCGGCGACCATGCTCTCGAGGATCTTGTCCTCAATGACCTGGGACTTCTTTTTGTCGGCGGCAATCTCCACTTTAAGCGCGTCGTATTCTTTTTTGGAGGTGGCTTCACTCAGCTGTTTTTCATGCTTGGCCATGAGCTGCTGGGCGGAC
>DASZFN010001181.1:0-5635 GCA_035939715.1 Gemmataceae bacterium
AATTTGGAGCTCCTTGAAAACCTGAAGCGAATTGACCTTCAAGACCTTAAAAAAGGCGAGACCATTCCATTCACAAGGGAAGACGTAAAGAGATGGGCTGACGATCTGGAGAGCGTTGCCGGGGCAATCGACCAAGCAATCGTAAGAAGATACAGCTTACGCACGTTCCAAAGGAATCAAGCTTCTTCCGCAGGCTCAGAAAAAAGCAGAAATGGAAAGGTACAGGATCCGCGTGTTCATCGTGAAAACTAGGTCCAGCTCTCAATTCGAAACGGCCGCCAAATTGCCTCCAGTGGAGCGGCGGAGGACAGGTCTAGCGCTCAAAACCCCGCATTTCTTAGCGTTTTCTCCTGTCTGCTCTTCCAAAAACAAAGACAGGGGAATTAGCCGATTCAATTCGCTTCCCCGAAGGCACGCCCGAAGTCCTCGTAATCTGGATCGTCTTTTTCGGCAATGCATTTGCAAGGTAACATCTGGTAGGCATGCCCTTTTTCATCGGGCGCATAGGCTACACCATCCTTCGGCTTCGCTCTCATCAGCTCGGCTATGCGGATGATCTCGCCACACCTCGGACAACGGGCTTTTCGTTTCGACATTTTTTCAACTCTTCTTCACCGGGATGGGCAATCAATACCCGGCCGTCATAACGCGGCTCAAAAAGACGGCAAGACTCAGGTGGCGGAATGCGGCCTGGCTGCTTTCCCCTGCCTTGGTGCCGGGTTTGACTCTGGTAATTCGTCGCAAACAGACTCGTCATTGACAATGGCAGTGGAGCGGAGGAGGATCGAACTCCCAACCTTCGCATTGCGAACGCGACGCTCTCCCAATTGAGCTACCGCCCCAGGTTAGACAGCCATTATAGAGATTGACAATTCCCGGCAACAAGGCAAATTGCAACCGACCTGGGTTTGCAGGCCATCGGAAGAAGCCCTTGCTGGCGCTGCGGGTTAGAATCCGGCGGTTGTTTTTCTCTGCGCTCTCTGCGTGCTCTGCGAGAGATACTTAGCGGCTCTCCCGCTTCAGCCGTTCCCGGTACTGCCGGGCGCGGGTCTTGTCGCCCTGTTCATCGAAGAGCCTGGCCAGTTGTTCCATCGCTTTTTGATGCTCTTGCCGGTCCTGGTGGTAGATCACGTCCACCCACAAATACGGCCACAGCGCCTCCTTGTTGCGGTTGTTGAGGCGGTAGCAATCGCCCAGGGCATTGTAGGCCAGGCCCAGCAGTTTCTTGTCCGTGGTCTTGGCGATGATCGCCTCGAGCTGCGCCACGCCCTCTTGCAGCTTGCCGGAGGCGCCGAGGCATTCTGCGAGATAGATTCTGGCACGCCCCGCCTCGGGATCATCGGCGGCCAGTCCTTGCAGCAGACCCTGCAAGCGTTTCTGGGCCTCTGTGTACTTCTTGCCATTGATGAGAGCGTCGGCGATCAGGAATTCGCAATCCTGGCGCACCGGCTTGGGAATGGTGTCAAGGGCAGCGAGCGCTTCATAGGTCTTGCGGGCGGCGTCGGCGTCTCCCTTCTTCATCTGCAGCCGGGCCAGCAGTTTCGCGGCCTGGCCGATCTGCCAGCCGTCGGCGTATTTCTTTACAAAGCCTGACAAGCTTTCGATGGCGGCGTCGGCCTGCTCGGGATTGTCCTCGGCAAGCTGGGCCTGAAGTTTGGCGAGCTTGAACTGCAGATGGCGCTCGGCGAACTTGAATTTCTCCCTGGGCAGCTCAGCGAGCACGGCCTGGTAATTATTGACGGCATCGGTGAGAGCACCTTTCCGCTCGGCGTCCTTGGCCGCCGGGCTGGCCGCGCGCCTTTCGTCATTGGTGGCGCTCTTGTAAATCAGCTTGACCTTCCCTGGAACCTCGTACTCGACGTCGCTGATATCCAGCGCTGCGAGCGCGCGCGTGCCCGCCGTGGTGCCCGGCTTGTAAATGATGCCACCGGGGTTTTCCTCCTGGATGGTGCCAACGCTGGCCGCCTCCTTCATGGTCTTGCGGTCGAGATAGCGAATCGTGTCCTGGGCGCGGGCCGGCGCGTCGGAGGCAAGCAGGGCGATGAACGCCACCAATCCGAGGCCGCGCCGGGTTGTATGGGTGCGTTCCCAAATGGAGTTTGGGAACGAGATGCGCGGAAAATGTTTCATGGCTTAGGGTGCGTTCTTCTTGAGTTCGTCGTACTGTTCCTTGAGAGCCGGCTCCTGGCTCAGCAGCTCCTGAAATCTCTTCCTGGCCGTCTCCGCCGCTTCATCCGGCAGTGCCTCCAGCTTCACAATATAGCTTGCCGCGGTGCGTACGTATTGTGTGCGTTTCTTGGCATCCGTCAGTTGCAACGCATATTTGTAGATGCAGTAGGCCCGATGATAATAGCAGTCGTAGTACTGCTCCTTGATCTTGTTGTCGTTCGTCCGCGACTGCATCGTTCGCATCAGGTCGGCCCATTCATAGACTGCGCCCTGTTTGTTGGGCAGGACGTACTTTTCCTGGGCCTCGAGCAAGCGGACGCGCTCCATCTGCACGTCGATGCTGCGCTTGCCCCAGGGGGTCTTCAGGATGTCAGCGAGCGCCTGCTGGGCCTTCGCGAAATCTTTGTTCTCCGACTGCGCCGCCAGGCGCAGCTCGCGCGCCACGAGCAGGCGCGCCGCGTGATAGAAGCCCTGGGCCCTCGGATCGGTGTCCTTCTTGCCAGGCTCCGGCGCCGGCTCGGACACCTTGTTGGCCAGCTCGGCGGCCAGCGCGTGCTTGTCCAGGCTGGAGTAGCTTTGCGCCACAAACAGAAGGAATTCGGGGTTCGGCGTTTTGGCTTGCTCCTGCTGCTTGGCCAGCACATCGAGAAAGAGTGCGACACTGGCCAGCGTTTGGTCCAGTTGCGTCTTCGCAGCGTCGCCCTTGCCGCGTAAGTCCTTGATTTGCGCGTTCAGTTGCTGCACCAGCAGCTTCAGGACATCGATGGAGTTATCCGGAAAAGTCTTCTGCAACAGCTCCAGGATTTCCCGGCCGCGCACGACCTGGTTATCCTGGACGCTCGCCCGCAGGGCCAGCCCCAGGATGGCGCGCAGCACCTCCGGATCCCTGTCCTTGAGCTGATTGAATTGCTCGGCGAGGGCCGGGTTCTGGATGTCCTTCACGAGCGGCTCCAGCATCTCCCGCGCCTTGGCATGGCGGCCGGCATCATACTCCGCCTCGGCCCGGCCCAGCTTGGCGTACAGGCTCAGGCCGAGCACGGTGCTGCGCTGCTCGGCTTTCACGTCGCCCTCGAGCTCGTCGGCTTTCTTGACCAGGGCCGCCGTCAGAGTCTCCATCTTCTCGTACTGTTTGGTGCGGTAATAAATCCCCGCCAGGATTTGCTTGGCGTTGAAGTAGTCGCGCACGGTGACCGGGTCGGCGGCGGCTGGTAATTCCGGCAGCCTCAGGAGCGCCGCCAAGGCGCGGTCCTGATAGCTCGGCTGCCCGGGAACCGGCTTGGTCTCCTCCTTGTGCGCCTGGAACGCCGCGCCCGCCAGCAGGTACAGCGCCTTGATGCTATCGGCATAACCGGGAGTAATGCGCTCCAGGGTCGCGACGGCTTCGGCATAGTTCTTGTCGGCCAGGGCCAGAGAGCCGAGCATATGCCGGGCGATGTCCGCGGCCGTGTCGGCCGGCCAGGTTTGTTCGATGTAGTGGGCCAGCCGGATCATGCGGGCGCGATCGGGTTCCTGGTCCTCGCGGCCGGCGCCCGCCTCCTCTTGTTTGCGCAGCAGAGCGTAATACGATTCCAGCGCATAGACGGCAGCGCTGGGCGCCTGCCTGGATTTTGCTTCCGTGCGTGCCACATCCTCGCCGAGCACGGCCGCCCGATAGTAGTCTTCCAACGCGTAATACGCGTAAGCAAGCAGAAAACGAGCATTGCTGATGGCTTCCGGCGATGCGCCGGCGTCCGCCAAGTCGAGCCCGCGGTTGAGGGCTTCGAGCATGTTCTTGAGCCGCTCCTTGCGCTTGTTGTCCAGCTCCGCGCCCTTGAGTTTCTTTGACTCCTCACTCAGAAAGCCGACCTCAACCTGGGCGCGCAGGTAGCATTCCTCGAAGTTAGCGAGCTTGCTGATGTCGCCGCGCGTGCGCTCCTGCGACGCCTGCACGATGACGAGCTGCTTCTCGTTCTGCGCCTGGGTGGAAAACTCGTTGTCGGTCTGCTCGATGGCCTGGAAGAGCTTCAGCGCCTGGTCGTAAAGAATACGCGCCTGGTTGGAGTTCTTGGCCGCCATCTGCGCCTGCTTCTTGTAAGCCGCGGCCAGCTCAAAGCGGACGCCGTAACCCTCCGGGGTGTCGTGATGGTTCGGATAGACAATGAGCCATTCTTCGCAGGCCTTGCGGATATCGGCGGCGGCCTTTCTGGGATCGTCGCCGGCCAGGGTTTGCAAGCGGAAATAACGGGCCAGGCGCTTGCCCGGCTCCGCGTATTCCCCCGGTTCGGCAATCACCTCATTGAAGATCTTCCGGGCCGCCTTGGGATCCTCATTCTCCAGGTAGCAACGCCCCAACCAGGTGCGCGCCTGCCAGCAGATGGGATTCTTGGGATCGCGTCGGGACAACTTCTCCAGGACGTCGATGGCTTTCTTGAAAAGTTCCCCGCGTTTGGCCGCGTCACTGTCGCCGGTATAGCTCTGGGCCTGGTTCAGCAAGTTGATGCCGATCTCCAGCTCCGCTTGCTGCCGCGCCTCGGTCAGGGCTTGCTTCTGGGCTTCGCTCTGACTCGTGGGGGTCGCGGCCAGTGCCGCAAGCTGCGCGTCGATGCGTTCCGCTGCGGCTTGCAGCAACGGCCCGGCCTGGTCGAAAAGCGCGCGGGCCTTGGCCATGCCAGCCGCCTGCACGTTCTTGTCGGCCTGACGGGCTTTGCTCAGCTCGGTCTTTCCCTGGATGGCGATGATGCGGGCGATTTCCAGGCTGGCCTCGGCGGCCAGTGGATGCTGCGGATTGTTCTTGAGGAATAACTCGAATTCGGCGCGGGCCTGGTTCTGCTCCGCCAGCCGGCTGGCCGGATCGGGTTTGCTCGCTGCCAGTTCCAGCCGCGTCTTGGCCAGTTCCAGCGGCAGGATCGGCGCCAGATCGGCAGGCGGATTCTTGCTCTGGCTTTGCAGATACTCGAGCGCCAGATCGGCCATGCCCCGCGCCCGCAAGGCGCGCACGAAGGCCAGATGCGGCGGCTCCTCGGCCCGGAGCGGAACGCTCAGGGCGGCACATGTCCCCACGATCAGCAAAACGGCCAGATATCTCATGATGTGAACCCTCACTCAGTATAAACCGTCCAGGAGGGTGGTCAAGCAAATGGCGCAGGCCGGCGGCTTGCAGTGCGGATAGGCTATCTTCCTCTTGTCCGCGCTTGCCTTTTCAGCATAATAAATTTTCCCGAGCCGGCCCCCTTAGCTCAATTGGCAGAGCAGCTGACTCTTAATCAGCGGGTTATAGGTTCGAGTCCTATAGGGGGCATTCCCGCATCTTGCACCGTCTCGCACACTCCCGCACCAACTAGCGCAACGTCCGTCCCGTTGCCACCTTCCGGCGGATCGCGTCGCTCCGTGCGAGAACGTGCGGCGGGTTGCTGCACCGCATTTTGCACGTTTGGTGCATCGGAATTTGCAGCGCCCTTCGCCGCGCGCTCAAAGTAGTCGTCGGTCA
>DASZFN010001182.1:0-4154 GCA_035939715.1 Gemmataceae bacterium
CAGCCGTGGGGGCCGTACAGAGTCGGCTCGAAACGCGGGAAGGGCTTGGAAGCACTTGCAGAACTTGTTCAGATAGCATTGCAGCAACCCGATTACCCGAACGGAAGAGGGGAGGATTGCGATGGAACCCATGAATCAACAACCGCGGCCCGAACCATGTGACACAGTCGCCGCAAGTCGCGGGGTCGATAGGGAGCAACCTTTTGAATCGGCCGTCGCCTGGCAAAGCTTGCGGCCGGAGATTTTGGATAGGGTCCTGGATCCGGAAGCCACGTAGCAGCGCCGTCCCCGTGGCATGCTTTCGCGGCAGTCCACCGGGGCAGGCCCGGTGGTGCCGGTTACGCTGCCGAATCACGCACCGTCATATAGCTAGCCGTTCATCGAACTTCAGGTACAGAGGCGGCCAGCAATAGCTCGACAGCGTCGCGGCCGGTCATGCCGATCTTGATGCCGAGCTCCTTGGCCTGCGGCGTGGCCTCGACGATCTTGGCGTCGAATAAATCCTCCGGATCGACCAGCGGATGCTGCGGCGTGCCGCGGGCGATGGCCACCGCCTGGCCGAACTCCGCCGCGGTCTTGACATCATAGATGCCGCAGCCCACCAGCCCGGCTTCGGTCAAGATCGTGCAATATTGTCCCTTGTGCCAGCGGTTGCTGATGCCGATGGCACAGCCGTTCTTGAACTGGATCGGCCGCGAAATGGTGCGCGGCAACGAATCGCTCATTTAGATGCTCCTGAGAATACGGCGGTTGTTTACCACACCTGCGGCCCCAGTTGCAGTTCGACATCCGTTGGCGGCGGCGGCGTTTTTCCCGGGTGCGGAAACGGCAGCTTCAAAAGCTGGCGGCTGTAGAACGTGACCGCCAGCAGCACCAGGCAGGCGAAAATCGTCACCAGGGCGCTGGTGCCCGGGCGATAGCGCATGAGCAAGCCGACAGCCGTAATCACGGTCAAGATCACCAGGATCTTGAAGATGATCAATCCTTGCCAGTCATAACGCTCGAGCAGATGGCGAGCGAGCGGATTTCCTTCACGGATCCGGCCCTGGTGCCCGGCGATCAGCACCCAGGTCTGGACTAAGTCAATGAGACTCAGGGTGGTGAAGATAATCAGCCCAATAACGGTAAAGTTTTTCGCCCTCATGGCATCATTTCCGAAACATGGTGTGATTGCGGTCGCCGCGCGACAGCAGATACCCGACCAAATCGAGGATTTCATCCTCCTTCAAGCTATCGAGAAGCCCGGTAGGCATCATCGAGATTTTTGACTTCTCGACCGCCTCGACGCGCCGCTGGTTGACGTTCACGAGGCCGTTGGGATCGAGCATGTTGGTCATGACGATCATGTTGTCGCCGTTGTAGTTTACAATGCGGCCGGTGACCACCTTGCCGTCGGTCGTCGTGATGATCATGGCGGCGTACTGGTCGCTGATCTCCTTGCTGGGCTCGACCACGGATTCGAGGAGATCGCGGACGCTGAAGCGGCCGGCGGCGCCGGTCAGGTCGGGTCCCTGGGCGCCCCCTTCGTTGTCGAAGCGGTGACAGGCGAAACACTGGGCCTCGCCGAAGAGACGCCGGCCGCGATCGAAATCGCGCTTGTTCAAACCGCGTTCCACCACCGGCACCAGCTCGTCCAACTTCCACTGCTTGACCAGCGCCCGCGGCGTGCCGATGACCGGCGCCGGCGCGGCCGGCCTGGCCTCGAGGAGCGGCTGCAGCTCGGCTTTCTCCTTTTCCGTCAAGGTCGCCACCGCGTCACCTTTCATGAGCCGCAGGAAACCCTGGAAGCTGGCGCCGCCCTTGAAATGGGCGGCTTTCAAATACCAGGCGAAGTATTCGTGGCGCATGGCAGGAGTCCAGCCCGTCTCCAGGCAGCGCAGGGTCTTGGCATATTCCATCTGCTCCTCTTGCGTCGGCGCTTCCGCCATGAGGCGCAGCGTCTTGGCCGCGACTCCCGGCGCTTCCAGGTAGACCAGAAGCTGGCACAAGTCGGCGTTCAGCTCTCGGCTTCTGGCCGGGTAATGGGCATCGAAACGCTTGATGAGCCGGGCCCGTGCTTCCCGTTCCGGCCAGCCCATGCGGTTGAACAACACGGCGTAGACGCGCAGCAAATCCAGGCGGCGCGCGTCGGAGAGCTTCTCCCAGTCGAGGCGCTCGAGTGACTCCAGAATCCGCCCTTTCAGCTCCGCGCCCGGAACTGGTTCTCCCGGTTTGCGCGGATGATGAAACGGATCCTTGCCGGTGGCGCGCACCAGGGCGAGCAAGGCTTCCAGCGCTCGGGTTGGCTCGGTCTCCGTGAGGGAACGCTCCCGCCAGGTCGTGGGATTCTGATGCTCGACGGCAATGCGGGCGGCGGAGCGGATGAAACTATCCTCATGCCCGAGATAGGGCCAGGCGAAATCGACGGCCTTCGGATCCTGATGACCATGGAAAGATTCCAGTTGCCGGCGCAGGCCGTGCAGTGGGCCGGGTGTCGGGCCGCCCAGCGAAACCGAAGTGGATTCCTTGCCGCAATAGCTCACGCGGTACAGCCCCGACTGCGTTTTCCGCCCGCCGATCGTGAAATAGAGGTTGCCGTCCTTCGGATTCACGACCACGTCGGTGAGCGGCAAGGGAGAGCCATTGATGAACTCCTCCGCCTCGGCCTTGTAGCTGCTGCCATCCGGCGTGAGATGCAGAGCGTAGAGCTTGCCGTAGCTCCAGTCGCACATGAACAGCGCCTCCTGGTATTTGGCCGGGAAGCGCGTCCCGTAGCCAAAGCAGATGCCGGTCGGCGAGCCGGGGCCGACGTTATAGATGGCCGGCAGACTGTCGGGATAGTAAGGCGGCCACTTGCCCGCGCCGTTGCGCCAGCCGAACTCGCTGCCGCTGGCCGCCAGGCAGACGCGCGTGGGGCGATACCAGGGAGTATTCATGTCCCATTCCATGTCGGCGTCATAGCTGAACAGGTCGCCGAGGCGATTGAAGGCCGCGTCGAATTCGTTGCGGTAGCCGGTGCTATAGAGCTCCCAGTTCTTGCCGTCAGGATCGACCTTGTAGATGCAACCCCCGGGCCCAAGGACGCCGGCCATGAAGCCGTTGCCGTCGCGCATGCGCGGCAGCAGATGATCTTCGCCCCATAACCGGGGCACGCGCGAGCCGGCTAGCGGGCTCACCATCTTGGTGCCGTTGCCGCAGACCACAAACAGCGACTTGCCGTCGGGAGCGAGCAGCACCGCATGCGCGCCGTGCTCGCCGCTGCCTTGAATGTCATGCAAAAACTCGGGCTTCGCGAAGGTATCGCCGCCGTCGCTGGAGCGGACACGGTGCAGCCCGCGCTTGTACTTCTGGCCCTCGTTGACCACGACGTAGAGGCTGTTGAACGCCCAGAGAAGACCATGCGCCTCGCCCAGAGGCAGATCGAGCTTTTCGACTTTCGTGTCGACCGCCGAGGCGCCGGGCGCCGGCGGCGTGACGCGGTACAGCGGACCATACTGGTCGGAGACGATAAGCCGGCCCTTGGGATCCACGCACATGTTGACCCACGAGCCTTCCAGGTTCTTGGGCACGGAGTAGAGCAGCTCGGCCTTGAAATCCTTCATGACCTTGAGCGCCTCGGCGGGCGTAGCGGTGACCACCTTGCCGCGCGGCGCCGTGGCGAACAGGGCCTCGGTGATCGAGGCCCACGGCTTGTCGCCGAGCTTGGCCACCACCACCGCCGGCTTCCAGTCCTTGGGCGCGAAGTCGTTTTCCAGCCACTTGCTGGCCTCTTTGTCCGTGGCCTGCCAGGATGCGTCGGAGACGACAGTAACCGTCTTCTTGTCGTAGCCGTCGATGATGAGGCGAACCAGAAGTCCGGCAGTACGGCGGTTGTTATGGGCCTTGACGGCCACGACATGCTTGCCCTGGCCGGTCCTGTTCTTGGCCGTAACGAAGTACTCGGTCACTTCGCCGACCGCGGGCACCTGCCACTTGCCATGCTCCAGCACCTTTTTGCCGTCGATATGGAGCGTCAGCACATCGTCGCAGGCCGCCTGAAGAGTGACCGCGGCGATGGGGCCGGCGACATCGAATTGTTTGCGGAAGTAAACGGTCTGGTTGTCCTGGGGCTTCTTGCCGAGCCAGATCCAGGAAGGCGACGGCATGGCCGCCGTGGCCGCCGGCTTCTTGGCCGC
>DASZFN010001183.1:0-2562 GCA_035939715.1 Gemmataceae bacterium
GACAGCTTGACGCTCAGTTTGTGTTGAAGAAGAACCATAAAAGTCGGTGGTCAGTGATCAGTGGCTAGCGGTCAGTACTGAACACTGATCACTGGCCACTGACCACCGCCTTTTCACACCAGCGAAAAGCTTTCCCCTAAATAAACTCTTCTCACTTCCGGATCGCTGGCCAACTGCTCAGGCTGGCCTTGCCGGAAGATGCGACCGTCGTCGATGATGTAGGCGCGGTCGGTCACAGACAAAGTCTCGCGCACGTTGTGATCGGTGATCAGAACTCCGATGCCGGTGGCCCGCAAGCCGCTGATGATCTTTTGCAGGCCGAGCACAGCAATGGGGTCGATTCCGGAAAACGGTTCGTCCAGCAAAATGAACGTCGGGTTGATGCACAGGCAGCGCGCAATCTCGACGCGGCGGCGCTCGCCGCCGGATAACGCGTAGCCGCGATTTTGCCGAATGTGCTCCAGACCAAGTTCATCGATAAACTTTTCCATCTTCTCGCGGCGCTCGTGCCAGGACATTGGTTGCGCTTCCAGGACCGCGAGGATGTTCTCCTCAACCGTGAGTTTGCGAAAAACCGAAGCTTCTTGAGGGAGATAACTGATGCCATACTGGCGCGCCCGCAGATACATGGGAACGTCAGTAATGTCCTGACCGTCGTACAACACGCGGCCAGTATCAGGGGGGATCAGGCCAACAATGGCGTAGAAAGTTGTTGTCTTGCCTGCACCGTTCGGGCCAAGTAAACCGACTACTTCGCCCTGCTCGACGCGCAGGCTGACACCATTTACGACGCGACGGCCACGATACGACTTGCCTATTTCATCCGTGGCCAGGGTACGCATTTAGCTTGCCATTCAACGCGCCACACGCGTTTGGGTTACCACAGGAGTACTTGCTTCGCCTTCTACGAGCACCCTATCATCGCCCCTAAAGAAAGTCAACGAAACCCCGGTAATCTTGCCCCGTTCGGCATCAAAAATGCTAGGCGGTCCCCCGGTGAGGACAAACTTGTCATCGGCGGCGGTGTACACCAAGGTCTGACCTTCGGCCCGGCGACCCGGTTGTTGGATGACTACATTGCCTTGGGCCACCATGCGATCAAGCTGCCCGGGCCCGGCAAGTAGCTGACTGCTTGGAGTTTGGCTTCGAGGCAGAAGGTAGACATCCATCGCGCTGGAGGAAGCGGTGAAGCTGGCGCCCTTGGCCACGACGCCTCCCTCGTAGTGAGCATGGCGCTCTGTATCGGCATAGGTAAGCCGGGTAGAGGTGATGGCGATCGGGCTGGTCTCGCCCGGCTTTTCCTCAGATTTTATCCTTGCCTTATGTTCTCCCCCTGTTCGGGACTTGCCGGGCTGCGCCTGACCTGCCTGAACCTTACCCGGTTGAAGGTTATCCGGCTGAGCTTGAACCTTGTCCGGTTGACCCAGTTTCGCCTGAACCAGCACCGTGGAGACAGGTTGCGCGGCCGTGCCCTGGGCTACCAGGAAGCGGCGGTCCCGGTCGAACTGGATCGAGGGGGCCTCGACGATGTTTGCGTCCTGCCACAAACGTGCATTCCCCTGGTAGAGAGCGACGGCCGGAGAATTCTGGGCCGTCATGGTGGTTGCCGTTACGTGAATCGGTGAAGTGGACGCCAGCAGCGCGCCGTTCGGTTGCTCCTTGAGTTCGCTATAGGTGCTCTTCACGTCTCCGTCAGCGAAGGCATCGTCGGTGGCGCGATTGATGCGGATTGTCCTGGCGGTTGTGATCATACCGCCGTCGGCAACGCGCGGGCTCCCGCTAAGTACTAGAATCCGGTCGGCCGGAGTGTAGAGCGCTTTGTCCGCCCAGGCTTGCGTGCGTTTGCTGGGAGGCTGGCCGTCACTGTAGGCGACACTACCTTGCTGGATAATGGAGGCTATCCCTCCCTCCGGGAGAAACGTGGCATCGAGCGTCCGACTTGTACTCACGCGGTCGGGCAAGCCCGGATTGAGGTTCACGATCTTCGCATCGGGCGCGCCATGGATCGAAGTTAAGCGGCTTGAGCCTTCGGGAGTCGCGGCAAATTTCGCGTTAAACCGGCCGGCCGTGATGACGGTCTGCTGGGCCGCTTGGGCGGAAGTTTTCGCGCCCAGCGGACTCGATGTCTGGGCGGGTGAGATCGTGATCTTTGCCGCTCCGGAGGTTTCGGCATGATCCAGGCGGCGTCCGTCCGCAACAAAGAAGTCGATGACCGGCGCGGCCAGGTCGAATTCCTGCTGCGCTGAGGCATCTGCCGCGGGCTCGCTGCCGGTTGCGTGTTGCGCCAGCCGGACGCCATCCATTGCATGTACCTTCTGGAGCTGGTTTTGACCCGCGAAATCCAGGATTGCGCGCCCGGCATCGCCTTGCATCGCTTGCGATCCAATGCGCTCGACGTGGACCTTGCCGGTCAACGTCGCCGTGCGTAACAGGTTTTGCTTTCCTGCGAGCAATAGCTCGGCTTGATCGGCGCGGGCCTGAGTCTGGTCGATCTTTTCTCCCGCTGCTTCAGCGTTCACATTCCCCGTGCCCAACACGCGCTCGACATTGTTGTCGGGGCCG
>DASZFN010001184.1:0-4785 GCA_035939715.1 Gemmataceae bacterium
TCGCTACCCGATAATCAGTTCGCCGACCTCCGTCATGATGCGTCAGCGCCTCATGTGGGCTCTGGGACTCATTGTGCTCATGCTGCTCTGTTGGCTGCTCTTCTTCTACCGGCTCGGCGAGCGCGATCTATGGAGCAGCCATGAGGCGCGGGCTGGCCAGGATGCGCAAAGCATTTTGCTCGATCAATCCTGGGGTTTGCCGCGCTTGTTCGATCGCAAGGTGGAGCTGCAAAAGCCGCCGCTTTACTATTGGCTGGTCGCGGTCACGGCCTGGCTTCGGGACGGCAAGGTGGATGCCTGGAGCGTGCGGTTTCCCTCTGCTCTGGCGGGGCTCTGCGGCGTTGTCCTCGTATACTCCCTGGGAAGCTGGCTAGGCCGGGCGCTGGCGGGCTTCATCACGGCTGCTCTGCTGGCCACGGCATTTCACTATACCTGGCTGGCGCGCACGGGCCGCATTGACATGGTGCTCGCTTTCACGGTTGGCCTGAGCCTGAGTTGTTTCTATGTCGGTCAGCGCTCCCTGATCGAGCAAAAGGGCAGACAGGCCTGGATCTGGTTTCTCATCGCCTACCTGGCGAGCGCCCTGGGTGTGCTGCTCAAGGGGCCGATCGGGATTGTCCTTCCGGCGGTGGTCGTATTCTGCCATTTGCTTATTGATAAAAAGCTCCCATCGCCGCTAAACGCGGGCGCCTGGCTGCGGTTGAGCAATCGTTTCGGGCTGTGGTGGGGCTTGCCTGTGATCGCGGCGCTTACCCTGCCCTGGTACCTGTGGGCCAACCACCGAACCCACGGCGACTTCTTCTGGGTTTTCCTCTGGAAACACAATTTCGAGCGCGGCCTGGGCGACGGCGAGCTGCGCTCGCATCCGTGGTGGTTTTACGGCCCGCGTCTGGCCTTTGATCTATTGCCCTGGAGCTTGCTCTTGCCAGCCGCCGGATGGCTGTTTGCCCGGCGGCGCGAGTATCGCGAGGATAGGGAAACGCGCTTTGGCCTAATTTGGCTATGCAGTGGTTTGTTTGTGCTCTCCTGTGCAAGCTTCAAGCGTGCCGATTATCTTTTGCCGCTTTACCCAGGGGCGGCGCTGTTCCTGGGCAGCACAGCGGAGCGATGGTACAAAGGACTTCAGAGACGGAAAACGGTTGGCCTGGTTTTCTGCCTGGCGCTGGCGGGGTTCGGCATGGGCTGGCCGGCGTACGCCGACTGGGTGGCGGCCAAGGCTGCCCGGAATCAAGGGTTTCAGCAGTTTGCCGCCGAGATCCGCCGCCGCGCTCCCGCGCCGCAGTTGATCCTGTTTTTCCGAACGGAAGCGCACGCCCTCGCCTTCCATGTCGGCCGGCCTATCGATACGCTGCTCGAGTGGGAAAATCTTGAAGTATGGGCGACGCGTCCGGAACTCTATTATGTGGTGATGCCGGCAAGCTATGCCCGGGCCTGGCCGCGACAACTCAAGCACGGAGAGCTCGAAGAAGTCCTGCGCAGCTCCATTCTTGCTGGCGCCTATCACGACGATCCGCTGGTGTTGCTGCGCACGCATTCAGACCCCGGTCCGCCGCCCCCGTAGAACGGAATTCATTCCGTTCAGCACCGGAGCCGTCTCGGGCCGCTCCGAGGTCGTGAAGAAATGGGGACAGACACCGGTCGTACATTGAAAACATCAAGGTTTGCGAGGCATGGCCGGAGCCAGTCCCCATTTTTTCACAACCGCTCCGTGCTGAACGGAATGAATTCCGTTCTACGGGACGCCCTTGAGAAGAGCAGATGTTTGAAGCGAATGAGCGTGCTCCGATTGCCCAGGCCGCGATCAGCGTGGTATTGCCCACTCATAACGCGGCTTCGGCTCTGCCCGGCGTCATCGAGGCATGGACCGGCTATCTCGATTCGTTGAGCCGCGACTATGAGCTTCTGGTTATCGACGACGGCAGCACGGACGGCACCGGCCCGCTGGCTGACGAGCTATCCACCAGGTGGTCGCGGTTGAAGGTCGTGCATCATGCCCAGCCGCAAGGCCTTGGCGCTTGTCTGCGTGCCGGTCTGGCGCTAGCGCAGTTTCCGCTTTTCTGTTACGTGGAATGCTCGACCGCCTACCAGGCTCGCGATCTGGCCAAACTGCTCGATGTGATGGATCACGTAGACCTGGTCACGGGCCTGCGCATCTGGCAGGACCATAAGCCAGGCTGGTCCGCCGGCCGTTTATGGTCATGGCTAGCCCTTCGTTTCGTCTTCGGGCTACGGCTCAAAGACGTGGAGTGCGCCTTCAAGCTCTTTCGCCGCTCGATTTTTGAACGTATTCCCATTCAATCCGCTGGCTCATTCGTGCATGCGGAGATCCTCGCCAAGGCTAATTTCCTCGGCTGCATGATGGCCGAGGTGGAGGTCAGCTATGCGCCGCAGGCTGGGCAGAGCATGAATATGGAGCCACAGGGGCAGCGGCGCCGCGAAGCGTTCCGGCTATTTCGTCATCCTGATTTTGGTCCGTCGCAGCCGGCGTCTGCTACGACATCTCAAACCGCGACTTCAAGCTCAGAGCCAGGCGCCTGAAAACGCCATTCTGCGTAAGCTTGCCGCGCGCAACCATCAGTGTCTTCGTGAAGAATGCGGCTCAGCCTCCTGGGCGGTCTGCGTCGGCGATGTATTATCCTCCTCGCGTTTGAAGCGCTTCATGAGCGCGCGAAGGGTATTGACAATCTCCTGCTGTGTCTCGGCATCGGGCAAGGATGCGCCCGGCAGCAGCCGCAGGCCTGGCCAACGCAGCACCGCCGGCCAGCCGGCATGGACGGCGGAACGATTGAATTGCTCGCGCAGCCGCTGACTCCAAACCAGGCCAAAGCGATCGCGGTAATCCAACCACAGCCGGTCGAACTCCGCGGCCGGCGGCTCGCGGCTACGGATTGAGCCATACGCTACCCACGGCACGCAGGCCACCGCCAGCCAACCGATTTCGAGAACCCGTTCGCGTCTTCTTTCCGAGCGCGATCCGTCGAGCAAGGCGTAAAGGACCAGGCCGCCGCCGGCCAGCAGAAGCAGCGCCGGCGGCGCCAGCCGGGTCGGCAGATAGTTCAATACGCCGACCACGACCGTGGCCGCCACGCAGATGAGGTGAACGGTGTCCAGTTCCACAGCGTTGCCGGCAAACATGGCCCTGGCGAGGGGAAGCACATCCACGGCGAGCAGGGCCACCACCACAAAGTTCCAGGCCCCCACGCCGGGCCGGCGCGCGCCCAAGACGGCGATCGCCGCACAGCCGGTCAAGCCGAGCGCCAGGTAGGAGCCGGCCACGGCTGCCGAAAACGAAGCTCGATTCGCCATCGCAAAAGCCACACCCCACCCGGCCCAGGCGATGATCGCCCAGTGAACGGCCTGGACCAGGCTGGTGCGCCGGTTCGCCTGCCAGGCGCGCCACAACGGGTATGCTGCCGTCAACAAGATAAACCAGCACAACAGATGCATACGCTCCTTTATACCGACATCTCTTCTGTGAGATAGGCGGACTGTGCCGGGTTTGGCGGCCGTGCCGGTGGCGCGCGACCCCCCGTTGTCGGGGGCAAGCTGTAACGGAGGTAACATGGAGAAGACAGAAACCGCGCTTGCCCGGCAGCACTTTTTTACGCATCGAACCGGTTACGCGGCCGATTTGGGGAAAGAGGAGAACCGGCTGAGCCGTGGGAGGCGTCGACTCCCCGCACGGCTCGTTCCGTCATGCGCCCAGTGGAGCCATATCATGAGAAGCGTGCGCTTATTTCTGGCTCTTGTGTTGCCCGCGGCTATCGTCCTGCCCGTACAGGCAGGATTCATTTTCGGCAGGCATGCCAAGGTAAACCCGGCCCAGCGCGTCCCGGAGCTGGTCGTGGTGGTGAAGACGGACCAGAACGAAAGCAAGCGTGAAAGCGCCGCTCGCGAATTGCGCGATTACGATCCGGCCGCCAACCCGGACATCGTTCCCGTGCTGATCGATGTCTTACAGCACGACAAGTCCGCCGGCGTCCGCGCCGAGGCAGCGCAAAGCCTGGGCAAGCTCCGGCCGGTTACACAGATAGCCGGCATGGCCCTCGAAGATGCGCTCAAGGATCCGTCGCTGCGCGTGCGGCTGCAGGCGCGTACGTCGCTCGTGAGCTACCGGCTGAGTGGCTTCCGCAGCGATGCGCAGATGGCGGAGGCCCCGGCGCCCCCTCCGGCGGCGAACACCCCGCCCAAGACCAACCTCTTGTCGCGGAGCCTGCTGCCGCGAATCACCCCTGCGCCGGTGCCGACACGCATCTCCGGCGAGACGGCGCCGCCACCGCTGGCGCAGCCATCGCTAGCGCAGCCACCCCTGGCGCAGCCGCTGGTTCCAACCGCAGCCCCTGCGACGCCTGCGGCGCCGAAGCCAGTTATACCGTCCAATGACGCCGGCCCGGATCTTGCCCCGGACAAAAAGTGATTCGCCCATAGGGCAGGTTTTCAATCTGCTGTGCGGCCCAGCAGGTTAAGACCTGCCCTTGCTCTGTAGAAGAGCTTCTTGGCCCTACGCCGAAGGTGTTACACAAAACAGCCTCGAGTAACTCTGATGACCTCTCGCCAGACCCCTGCCGGCTTGTCCCGCAGGTGAAGGAGTTCAGAGGCTAGCAGGCGCTGTCCTCATGCCGTCCGACCCCTGCCGGCTCGCCCGGCAGGTGAAGCAGTTCGTCGGCTAACCTCGTCACCTCCGTCATCTCCGACCCCTGCCGGCTCGCCCGGCAGGTGAAGCAGTTCTGCGGCAAAGGATCGTCACATCCAGGCCGTGTCAAGGGACGCATTCAGCATCATTGC
>DASZFN010001185.1:0-1631 GCA_035939715.1 Gemmataceae bacterium
CGCAACCGAGTATATGTATCCACAGTTTGCGACGCGCCGCCGCCGATGGCAAGGTTCGCCGCGAGCTGTCACGCGGGATCGCCTCTGGATCGGCCGTGCACTCGGCCACGCGCAGCATCGGATAATCGACTGGGTTTAGCGCGAGACGTAATAGCCGCAGCGTTCCTTCCCTAGCGTCGTCGCCATCCAGCCCGCAGACCAGGAGGTGGTAGCGACCATCGTCAGCGGACTCAGTTCGCCAGCGTTGTGCTGCGTGGCAAGCAGTGTCAATGGGAAACCCCGGCGCCGATCATGTATGCACGAGCGTGCAGTCTCCCTCGCTCAGGGGCCGGAACGCCTGCTCGGCGGGCGTCGTCGCCACGAGTTTGTACAAGTCCCAATCGTGCCTGCTCTCGGCCGGTGACTTTACCTCGAAGAGATAGGCGGGGTGAAGTGCCCGTCCATCTTCTCGGATCGTCCCTGGCCCGAAGCAATCGTCGTCCGTCGGCATTGTCTTCATGCGTGCAACCACGGCACCTCCATCAGCTTTCGCTGCCGCGACGCCCATGTCCGTGACTGCCTTGAGGTAGTGCAGGGTGGCGGCGTAATCGCCAGCCTGGATCATGCTGGGCCAATTGTCCGGGGTTTTTGGCCGAATGCGGTCCGTGAACGCCCGCGTCCGATCGTTCAGGTCCCAGTAGAAGGTTTCTGTCAGATACAGCCCCCTGGCGATGGGGAGTCCGACTGCACGTACGATCTGCGTGAAGATCAGCAAGCCAGTGACCCGCATCTTCTGGCGCAGCCTGAATTCATCCGCCTGCTTCAGGCTGTTTACGAGATCGCTGCCGCCATTGCACAGCCCGAGCACTTGCGCGCCCGATCCCTGCGCCTGCGCAAGAAGGCTAGAAAAGTCAGTGGTTTCGGGGAACGGATAACTGATGCTACCCCGCACTGCGCCGCCGCCCGCGACGACGGCACTGGCAGTGTCTCCTGCCAGTGAGTGACCGAATGCATAGTCGGGCGCAATCAGGAACCAGGTCTTCCCGCCTGCCTCCAAGGTCTTGCTGCCGGTCGAATGGGCCAGCATCCAGGTATCATAGGTCCAATGCACAGTATTTGGACTGCACTGCTTACCGGTCACCGCCGATACCGCGGCCCCGGTGACCAGAGCCACCTTGTTCTTTTCCCGCGCGACGTTGGATACGGCCAGGGCGACGGCCGAGTTTGTCAGGTCAACGATCGCATCGACACCGTCCTGGTCGAACCATTGCCGTGCGATGGCAGCGCCGACATCCGGCTTTTCCTGGAAATCAGCCGTCAGCACCTCGACGTTCATGTCCTTGCCCGCCGTGAACTCCTGAACCGCCTGCCGCACGCATGCAATGCCGGTCGGGCCGCAAATGTCTCGATACGTCCCGGACAGATCGGTCAGCACGCCGATGCGGATGGGTTTCGTGTTCTTGGCCGTTTGTGCCCGAAGCGGCCTCGCAATCACTGCCGCGGTTGCTGCCCCAATGATGCCTCGCCGTGTCGCGATCATGTTACGCTCCCTAATTCCCGCTCCATTTCGGGTGGTGTGTCCGAGAGCGACACTAAAGTGCCCGGTGGGCCGTCTCTAGTTCAGATTCTGGACTCTTTTGCCGCTGTTGACA
>DASZFN010001186.1:0-3395 GCA_035939715.1 Gemmataceae bacterium
TCAAAAGAGAACGCATTGTGGCCTCGAAAAAAGTAGCCCCGAGGGCCGAGCCTACCTCCGAAGGGCGAAGGCAGCATGAGCAGCCGAATACTGACCGATTACGGCTGTTCACCTCGGCGGGGTGGAAGCGACGGCACGGTATCCGCCTCTCCGTCGAGACCATTCGGCGACTGACCGGGACTCGGCCGACCGGCCGGTATATCGGCACGCCGAGCGCGAATACGCGCCGCCTTGTCGTTGAGGAAGGCGGTTTTCTTTATGACAGTGACGCCTACAACGATTAACTATCTTACTAGACCTACGATTACGGCCGGCCACATCTGATCATCCCGCATACGCTCGATGACAACGACACGCGCCTCGCGCGTGGCCTGGGCTGGGGTCAGGCCGAGGATTTCTTCATCTCGCTGCGCGACAATTTCGACGCGCTCTGCCGCGAGGGCGAGCACACGCCGCAGATGATGACCGTCGCTCTGCATTGCCGTCTCGCCGGCAAGCCCGCGCGCGCCGCCGCGTTTGCCCGTTTCGTCGATCACGTCCTGCGCCATGAGCGCGTCTGGATCTGCCGGCGCAACGAGATCGCCGAGCATTGGCAGCGCCAGCACCCGGCGACAGGATAGAAAGGATGAGCAAACCTGCCATCTTAGGCCTTTGCGAATTCCTGGATCGCGCCGTGCAAACCGAGCGTTAGATCGACATGGATGAAACGCTGCCCAACACCACTATTACGACCGATGCCACGCTTTTCCGCGAGGAAGCGGAACGGGCTCGCCGCTACGCGGCCGCCATGATCGACAAAAAGGTTATCGATCGGCTGAACGAGATTGCCAGGCTCTATGACGAACTTGCGGCCGGCCAGGACCCTGGATCAACCGATCGCGAATAAACGGAGCGCGCCTTTGCGCGCCCGTTATTTGGATACCCGAGATTCAGGGCAGCGTCCCCCCAGCCTCATTCCGGAAGATACTTCTCCTCCATGGCGCGCAGACGCGGCTCGTCGATAAGTCGGGCATTGCTGGCGACGCCCCAAGGGCTCTGCGCCGCCTGGGCCCGCAGCGCGTCGAGGGCCAAGGTGCCGCGCTGCTTAAAGTCACTCAAGAAATCCCAGTTGGCTTGCAAGCCCGCCATCGTGGTCAGCGCCGGAAACCAGGCCGCGGCGGCGCCGGCAGCCTGCTGCGCCTGCAACGTGGGATACGGCGACAAATCGGCGGGTATCAGCGGGGCGACGGGCCCTGGAATGAGGCGGATCGCCTCCTGGATTTCCTCCCAGCTGCGCAAGCCGCTGAAGCAGACGGCATCGACCTGCGCTTCGGCTTTGTAGGCCTGGCAGCGTTCGATAACCTCGGCAAAGGTGGCGCCCGGCACGCCGGCGAAATCGCACCGGGCCATGATCACGAAATCCGGGTCGAGAGCCTGTTTGGCGTCCATCGCCGCCCGGAGCTTGCCGACCATCTCTGGGATCGAGATGCAGCGGCGGCGCGGGCCGGATTTCACCGGAAACGTCTGGTCTTCGATGTGGGCGCCGGCGATGCCCGCCTGAATGTATTCCCGCACGGTGTAATGCGTACTGATGGCATCACCGTAGCCTGTGTCGGCATCCGCGAAGACCGGGATCTGCACGGTCAGGACAATTTTCCGGGCATTGTCCACCATGTCGCGCATACTGGTCCCGGAGTCGGGCCAACCCAGCTGGTGCGCCGAGGTATTGCCCCCGGACATGTAGAAGGCGTCATAGCCCAGCGCTTCCGCCATCTTCGCGCCAATGGGATTGATACCGCCCGCCAAGACAAATAATTCCGGTCGTTGAAACAGGCTCTTCAGTCGGGTCGTCACACGTTCACGCTCTGGCATACGCAGTCTCCTCGTTATCTGACAGAACCGTCCTGGCGTCGCGGGATGCGTCAGGGTGCCGGAGACATGGCATTAACGCGCGGCGAGACGGCGTCCCTCGATCAGCCCTGGCGTGCTTCTCACCGGAGCGGTCATGATGATGCGAAAGCCCTGCTCCAGGCGCATTGCCACGTCGTCAGCCGTGGCTATCGTGGCACAAGGGACGCCGAACTCTTTGCAGGCGGCCAGGACGCGCAACACATTTTCCTGCACCGCCGGGTGGCCGGCTTGGCCCCGCAATCCCATCGATACCGACATGTCCCCGGAGCCTGCCCAGATGGCGCCGATGCCCCTTACCTGACGCAAAATGTCGCGTATATTCTGCACCCCTTCGGCTTCTTCGATGATGCCCATCAGCAAGATATTGCCTCCCGGGTCCAGGGGCCAGAGATCGGCGGCATCGTAGTACTCCTGCGGGGTCAGGCCCCAGTATCGGGCGGCGATGCGATTGCCCCAACCGCGCTCCCCGGCCGGTGCAAAGTCCTGCACCCCCGCCGCCTGGGGATACCGGGCGGCTGCGACTGCGGCTTGGGCGTCTTCCACTGTATTCAGGTGGGGCAACACCAGACCATACACGCCGGTGTCCAGCGCCTGCTTGATCAGCCACTGGTTGCGCTCGCGGGCGTTCGGTGGAACCCGGACCATCGGCACCACGTCGGGCTGCAGGTTGCCCTTCTCGGCAATCCTTTTGCGGTTCAGCAGCACTTGCAGCGAGGTTCGCAGGGTGCCGAAGCTAAAACCCTCATGTTCCATCTCAATGACGACGGCGTCGTATTCGGCGTCAGCAATATAGGTCAGGTCATCCAGACTGCCGTTTGGGACAGTGCTGGTGCTGAAAACCGGCCTGTCGTGCTCGAGGAGGGCGATGATCTTGTTGTAGCGCATCTTCTCAGCCATGTTTTTCCCCTTCCAGTTTCCGGCTTGGCTGGTGGCCTCTCCCTCTACCCTTCGCGCTCGCTACGGGAGGCCCCCTTGCTGGTGTGAAACGCACCTTGGCCTATCAATGGCTTCCAACGAGCGTGAGCGGCCCGGTTTTTCGGGATGAAATCATTATCCGCCGTCGTCGGGGTACAGACCCACAGGGGACGGCTAATCCGCTAAGGGCACGATAGCGGTCAGGCGGTCCCCACCGACGCTCTGGCTGGTGTGCCCTTGTCCCGTGAGGTCTTCGAACAAGACGGCGTCTCCAGGGCCGAACCGCTGGGTGGTTCCATCGCCGATCACGACCTCCATCTGGCCTCCGGAGAGGAAAATGGCGTACTGGCGGCGCGGCGCATTGTGCCAATCGCTGAAACGGCCGTTGGGCGAACGCGTGAAGGTGATACTGCTGGCGGCCTGCGAGATTGACCTCTCCATGTCAGGTGGGAGCAGGTCCAGGTCCTCAAAGTGTGACTGACCATCCGTGCCGGTATAACATCTGACAAACGCCATGGGCATTCCTCCTGGGGTCCTGGTGAAGGCAGCGAAGTCCTTAGGGCCTTGCCCCTCGTATTGTCGCGCGGATT
>DASZFN010001187.1:0-4932 GCA_035939715.1 Gemmataceae bacterium
TGGGGTCGCCGATTCTGTCGCCGCAACCGTACAAGGAGGGAATTGCCAAGGGAGTTGAGTTGATCCAACGGATGCGGCAGCAGGGACACCGGATTCCGTATCTGAATATGGGCGGCGGTTTCGGTATCCACTACCGCAAGAAAGAAGGCGTGCCCGCGGAAGCGTTCGCCGAGGTCATCGTCCCCGCGGTCAAGGCGGCAGACTGCAGCCTCATTCTGGAGCCAGGCCGCTTTATCGTCGGCAATGCCGGCATCCTTGTGAGCCGGGTGATCTATACCAAGGAATCGGGCGGCAAGCACATTATCATCCAGGACGCCGCCATGAATGACCTGATCCGGCCGACGTTGTACGATTCGTTTCATCGCATCTGGCCCGTCGCTCCCGCGGCCGGCGTGCCGGCGCCGCCGGATGATTACGAGGTAGATATTCCCGGCACCGCCAAGCGCGACGTGGTAGGGCCCGTCTGCGAATCGGGGGATTTTCTGGCCAAGGACCGTCGCCTGCCACCCGTCTCGCGTGGCGACCTGCTCGCCACATTCAGCGCGGGGGCCTACGGTATGGCCATGAGTTCCAACTACAACAGCCGGCTACGAGCGGCCGAAGTGCTGGTGGACGGGAGCGCGCATCGGCTGATTCGGCGGCGTGAAACATTTGAGGATTTGGTTCGTAATGAAATAAGTCCGTAGCCAGTAGCCAGTAGCCGTGCGGCTACTGACTACTGGCTACTGGCTACGGACCTCGGACTAAGAAGGGCACCTGTCGTGATTCACAACGCATTCCGTCTTGGCGTCAGCGTCGTTCTATTGGCCGCACTTGGCGCGCCGGCTTTTTCGCAAGAGTTCTACAAAAAGCCGGAGACCACGGCCGAGCTTTGGCATTACATGAACCATGAGATCGAGATTGGCCAGTACAACGTCGCGGCCGGCTATCTCAAGGGCTTTATCGCCAAGAACCCGACGGATGAGGAACTGCTGGCCATTCAGGATAAAGAAGGCAGCTCGGCTTTCCTGCGGCTCCTGACGATCCCGGAGATGCGCAGCGAGGCGAAGCCGCTCGTGGAGCGCGTCAACGAACTGGTACGTAAGCACCTGAGCGATCGCAAGCGCCTCGATGCCCTTATCAAGACCCTGGACGGCAGCCGCGAAGAACGGGCTTACGCCATCGCCCAGCTGCAACGCTCGGGGCCAGCCGCCATGCCGGCGCTCATCGATGCCCTGATCCGCACGTCGAACGATCTCGAACCGCATGCGGCGATCCTTGGCGTGCTGCCGCTGCTTGACAAGGACACGGTGCCGCCGCTGCTGGCGGCTCTGGATGTCAAGGACGCGCCGCTGCGCGTGGAGTTGCTGGAAATCATCCGCAAGCGTGCCGACAGAGATGCCGCGCCGCATTTGTGGTACTATGCCGCCTCTCCCAAGCAGCCGGACACGGTGCGGCGAAAAGCGACGGAGATCCTAACTTCCTTCCTGCATTTGCCGGCGAACAGCTTGCCTTCCGCCAAGGTGGCTTTGACCAACGAGGCGGAGCGTTACTATCAACACCGCGTCGCCTTCACGCCGTCGAATTCTCCGACCATCTGGCGCTGGGACGGCAGCCAACTGGTCTCCCAGACAGTGACCGCCAGCCAGGCGGAAGAATACTTCGGCCTGCGTTTCGCGCGGCAAGCGCTGGACCTGGACCCCGGGTTTGCCCCGGCCCAGGTGGTGTTTCTTGGCCTGGCCCTGGACAAGGGCGTGGAACGCTCCGGACTCGACCAGCCGCTCACGAAAACCGCTCTTCCTCTCAAGGAATTGCTGACCGCGGTCAATCCGGATCTGCTCATCGCCGTGCTTGACAAGGCACTGCAAGAGCATCGCCTGACGGTTATCCTGGGCGCAGTCCGCGGTCTAGGCGAGCTGGCCGAGGTCCGCGCGGCGCGGCATTCGGGGCGCACCGCGCCTGCCCTGGTGCGCGCTTTGAACTATCCCGATCGCCGCGTGCAGATGGCGGCCATTGACGCCTTGTTGCGGATTCCCGGCCCGCCGGCTCCATCCGCCAGCGCGCGCGTCGTGGATATCTTGCGGAGGCTTGCCAGCGCCGACGGCGGCGCCAAGGTCCTGGTAGCCGACAACAGCGAAGACCGGGGCAACGCCGTCGCCTCAGGCTTGAAGCAGGCAGGCTACGACGCCGTCACCGCGTACTCCGGCCGGGATGCTCTCCGGCAGCTCGTGCAGAGCAGTGATTTCGACGCCCTGATCGTGGATGCCGGCATCACCGATCCCCAGTTGCCCTACCTGGCCGCCCAGCTTCGCGGCGATATCAATGTCGGACTGCTGCCCCTGATTGTCACCACCACGGCCCCGGAGCGCGTCGGCAGTCTGGAACGACTTCTGGAACGCTACTCCAATACCTGGGTTATTCCCGCCACCTCGGATGCGAAAGACCTCAAGTCTTATCTAGCCGCGCGGATCACCCAGGCCATGGGCAAGCCGCTGACGGACGTCGAGCGCAAAGATTATGCCGCCCGGGCCATGGAATGGCTGGTCCGGCTCGGTCGCGGCGAAGTGCCGGGCTATGACATCCGGCCCGCCGAAGGCTCCATCATCAAGGCACTCCATAACAAGGACCTGGCGACTCAGGCCGTGGAGGCGGCCGGCCGTTTGCCGGGCCGTGAGCCGCAGATCGCCCTGGCCGGCCTGGTGCTCGAAACCAATCAGCCTGAGGCCCTGCGCTCGGCTGCGGCCATCGAGTTATGCCGGCATATCCAGCAATACGGCTTGCTTCTCCGTACCACCCAGGTGAGCGGCCTGCAAAACGCCTTTGCCACCATGCCGGATTCCAAGCTAAAGGCCAATGTTTCCCTGGTTATCGGCAGCATGCGGCCCGATGCACGACAGACGGGGGAGCGCCTGCTGCTCTACACGCCGAGTTATTCAGGCGCTGGCAAGCCGGAAAGCAAACCCGAGCCAGGCAAAGGGGCTCCCCCCGAAGACGGTAAAGACAATTGAAAAAGGGCGCGGTAAAATCTGCGCATGCGTAGATTGCTCTGGCGCTGGCGGTTCTTCGCAATCCCTCCCGTGGCATTGCTTGCCTTGGGCTTTCTGTACAGCCATCTTTATTCACCTGGAGACAGGATTACAAAGGCCACGTGCGATCAAATCAAGAGAGGAATGACCGAGGACCAGGTGTCAGCAATTGTGGGACAGCCAACGAAATCGGTTGCGCACCGCGATGCTAATGGCGTATATGGATCGCGCACTCCAGAGGAGCCATTCTTTGGCAAGGCTGCATTCTATGGTGGCAACCCTGCTTACTGTCAAATCATTGTCTATTATGGCAAAGACAGCCGCGTAATCTCTGCTAGTTTCTATCAAGTACCGCTAGTCGATCGTTTTAGGCGTCTCGTGCGCTGAGGCCGCGCGCATTCGGGCTGCAAGTCTGAACCTGTTTTGCAACTTCTTGCCGGTAAGAGACTTGGGATTGCGCAAGTTTTGGCTTCTTCGGCGTCTATTTTTGGAATAATTAGGAACTGTATCGGCCAATTTCAGTGAGAGCTTATGACGGAAAGCCGGAAATCTAGCAGCCAGCCTGCCTTGTCGGACTTAATGGCGCGTTTTCTGGAACGCCAAGGCTCAATGCCTTCGGTGGCTCCGCAGTTGAGCGGTGAGGTAGTGGCCTACGAAGCCGTGCCGGCTCAACCAGTCGAGTCGCGTTTGGCGTGGAACGAGGCCCATGAAGCCTTGCGTTGCTTTACTCCAAAGCTGCCCTCGGTTGGCCAGCAGTTTACCGCCGATTGGTCAACGCTGGTCGCCGGCCATGAACCGGCCATGGCGATCGCCTTTTGTGCCGGCAACTTCCCCCAGCTCGTTCGCGATGTCCATACTCTTTTGAGCGCCACGGATTTGTCCAAGCTTCGGCCCGCGCCTGACCAGGAGCCGGCTAGCCACGGTATCGCTAGCTGGGCCGAGCAGCTTGCGCAAACCGGAAATTCCTCGATCCTTCTGGCCGCCGGCGTTTGCCGCCTGGCGCGCCATTTTGACCAGGCCGACGAACTCTTGAAGCAAGGCGAAAAGCAAGCCCCCGCAGAATGGAAGCCGGCATTTCTGAACGAACATGCCGCCCTCGCCTGGCATCGCGGTCACTGCGAGCGCGCCGACGAACTCTGGCGCAAACAAGCACCCTTCGCGCCGGTGCTCTTTAACCAGGGCGTGGCTGCCCTGTTCCTCAACCGCGCCAAAGATGCTCGCCCTCTCCTCAATCAGGCCGTGGCACAGCTGTCTGAAGATGACGGCTGGCATCACCTCGGAAGGCTTTATCTGGCGCTCGCTGAGATGCGCGGCTAGCAACAAACATTCCGCAAAACCAATTTGCAATCTCCGCTCCCGCGCAGTACCTTCGCTACCATATCCGCATCGCCGTCACGCATTTTCGGAGGAGGGATTTCAGCATGCGCCGAATCAAGTGGGTCGCTCTATTGCTTCCTTTCATAGTTGCGAGCGCCGGCCTGGTCGCGGCAGACAAGGAAGTGCCGTCCGGCTTCACATCGCTTTTCAACGGGCAAGACTTTACTGGCTGGAAAGTTCCCGAAGGCGACAACGGCCACTGGAAGATCGTCGATGAGCTGATCGATTACGATGCGCGCAGCGAAGGCAAAGGAGACAAGTGCCTGTGGACGGAGAAATCCTTCGGCGACTTTGTCCTGCGGATTGATTGGCGACTGAAATTGGAGCCGGCGTTCAAGAACAAGAACGTGCCCATCATTCTGCCCGACGGCTCCCATCTGCGAGATAGCGACGGCAAGGAAGTAAAGATCGAAATCGATGACGTTGATTCGGGCATTTACGTGCGCGGCAGCTCCAAGAGCCAGGTTAATATCTGGATGTGGCCAATCGGCTCGGGCGAGGTGTACGGGTATCGGATGGACAAGAAGATGCCTCCCGAGGTGCGTGCCGC
>DASZFN010001188.1:0-6901 GCA_035939715.1 Gemmataceae bacterium
AAGCCGCATCCCTCCGATCGGCGCGCCACACTCATATCCCTGACCGAGCGGGGCAAAATGGTGGGCAAAGAAAGCGCGCTGGCTGATCATGCGGCGGCGGCCTGGCTTTATGAACAACTCAATCCTGGAGAGCGGCAGCACCTGGCGCGCATCCTGCGTAAACTGCTTGCTACTCTGGCGGCGGAAGAAGTCGTTGCTGCCGAACGCTGATGTCAATGGCGCGCGATCCGGCGATCACTGAAAAAATGCCTCGCCTGCCCCTGGCGGTCAAGGCGTTCTACACCGCGTTTCTTGCCGTCCTGGTTCCCTATTACCTCCGCTTTTACGGTCCGGCGAATTTTCTCTGGATCTGCGACATCGCCTTGCTGCTGACGGCGGCGGCGCTCTGGCTGGAAAGCCGCTTCCTGGCGAGCATGCAACTGGTCGCGGTCTTGCTGCCGTCACTCATCTGGCTGGCAGACTTCCTGGCGCGGCTGACAACGGGGCATTTCCTCACGCGCTGGACGCATTACATGTTCCGGCCGGACATGCCCCTGGTCATCCGGGCCCTGTCGCTTTATCACGCCTGGCTGCCGATTCTTCTCCTGTGGATGGTGCGGCGGCTTGGCTATGACGGACGCGGCTGGTGGGCTCAAACCGCGCTGACCTGGATCGTCCTGCCCGTCTGTTTCTTCTTCACGGATCCCGTGCGTGCGCTTAATGGCGTCTTCGGCCCGAGCGGCGAACATCCGCAGACCTGGATGGCGCCGGGTATGTGGCTGGCGCTCTTGATGCTTGCCTATCCGGCATGCGTCTACCTGCCCAGCCACCTCTTGCTTCGCCTGCTCTTTGAGAAACTGCTTGCTACGCGCGCGAAAACCGGCGGCCATTAAGGCGCTATTGGGTCGGGCAGCAGTGAAAATTCCTTGACTCACCAAGACGCATCGCAGAAACTGCCGGACTGGCGCTTGGTTCAACCGATCGAGAAGAGGTCCCGTCCTCTAAAAGCAGCTGGAGACAAACATGAAACGCTCCGCGGTCAAAGTAATTGCTGTCCTTTGTGTGGCTCTCGGTTCTGTTCAGATTGCCGACGCGCAGGCTCGGCTAAAAAGCCTGACCATTAGCGATGTCTTCAACATCCAGCTGGCAACCGATCCGCAAATCTCTCCCGATGGCAAGCGGGTCATTTACGTCAAGCAGTTCAGCGATATCATGAACGACCGCCGGCACTCCAATCTGTGGATCATCGATTTCGACGGCAGCAATCAGCGCGCCTTGACCAACGGCAACTACAACGACACTTCGCCGCGCTGGTCGCCCGACGGCAGCCAGATTGTGTATCTCTCCAACCGCGACGGCGCCACGCCGCAGATCTATCGCCGCTGGATGGACTCCGGACAGACGGAGAAGGTCACCAATCTCACGACCGCGCCTGCCGGCCTCGCCTGGTCGCCGGACGGCAAATGGATCTCGTACACGGCGCATGTTCCGGACGCACCGCGACAGATCGTGAAAATGCCCTCGCCGCCCGAGGGCGCCAAATGGGCCGAGCCGGCCAAGGTCATCGACAAGCTGGTGTATCGCTTTAACGGCGTCGGTTATCTCAAGCCGGGGTATACGCACGTCTTCATCGTGCCGGCCGACGGCGGCGCGCCGCGGCAAATCTCGCACGGCAAGTTCCAGCACGGCGGCGTGGCCTCGGGCGCCAGCGAAGCCGTGTGGACGGCGGACGGCAAGTCGCTGATTCTCTCCGCCAATCGTCACGCCGATCACGAGCAAAACCCGCGCGACACAGACATCTATGAATTCTCGGTGGCGGATGAATCCGTCAAGCAACTGACGAAACGCAACGGACCCGACGGCGAACCGGTCGTTTCTCCCGACGGCAAGCAGATTGCCTACGTCGGCTTCGATGACAAGCTGCAAGGATACCAGGTCAGTCAACTCTACGTGATGAACCGCGACGGCAGCGGTTCACGCCTGGTGTCCGGCAACCTCGACCGCGACGTCCGCCACCCGCGCTGGGCGCCGGACAACAGCGGCGTCTACTTCACCTCGGATGACAAGGGCGACAGCGGGCTTTATTTCATTTCGCTCAGCGGCGAGGTCCGCAAGGTGGCAGGCAACCTGGGCGGCGGCACGAGCGCCTATGGAACGGGCGGAACGTTCTCGCTCGCCAAGAACGGCGCCTATGCTTTCTCCACCTCACGGCCCAACTTGCCGGCCGATATCGCCGTGGGCCTGGCCGACGGCGGCGAACCGAAGACGATCACGGCCGTCAACGAAGGTCTCCTGACGGGCCGGAAGCTCGGCCAGGTAGAGGAGATCTGGTATGAGTCGTCCAAGGACCAGCGCAAGATCCAGGGCTGGATACTCAAGCCGCCCGACTTTGATCCCGCGAAGAAGTATCCATTGATTCTCGAAATCCACGGCGGCCCGTTCGCCAACTACGGCGACCGCTTCGATCTCGAAAAGCAGCTCATGGCGGCGAGCGGCTACGTGGTGCTATACACCAACCCGCGCGGCAGCACCAGCTACGGGGGTGAGTTCGGCAACCTGATCCATCATGCTTACCCCGGCGACGACTTCCACGACCTGAACTCCGGCGTCGATGCCGTGCTCGCCAAGGGCTACATCGATCCCGACCAGCTCTTCGTCACGGGCGGCAGCGGCGGCGGCGTGCTCACCTGCTGGGTCATCGGCCACACCACGCGCTTCCGCGCCGCCGTGAGCGTGTACCCGGTCATCAACTGGTACAGCTTCGTGCTCACTTCCGACATCGGCAACTGGACAAGCAAGTACTGGTTCCCCGGCCTGCCCTGGGACCACGTCGAGCACTACGAGAAGCGCTCGCTTCTCTCCGTCGTCAAGAACGTAAAGACGCCGACCATGGTCCTGACCGGCGAAGCGGATTACCGCACGCCGATGTCGGATTCGGAGCAGTACTACCAGGCGCTGAAGCTGCTGGGCGTGGAAAGCGTGCTGGTGCGCGTGCCGGATGAACCGCACGGCATCGCCGTGCGGCCGAGCCATCATATGTCGAAGATTTTGCATATCATTAGCTGGTTTGAGCAGCATCGGAAGACAACGTCCGCTGGGATCAAGATGATGGGCGATTGAGTGCGGTAGGCAGAATGGCCGCCAGTGAGTTAGAATAGCCAGAGTTCTCGCTTTCAAGCGACACGGAGGAAATGATGAGCACTGCTGCGACCATTCCAGTGATTATCGATCCTGAAGCAGCTGAGTTGGTCAAAGAATTGGACATGCGCGCCGAATTGGAGCAGATGCTCGAGCGCGCGCGCCAGACAATTCCAGGCCTAACCCGTCTGCATGTGCAGTTTGCGCCCCCTTACGATACGGGGCCGGATCCGGCCGTGCTCATGGAAGCATATCGGGATGCTCGTGCTCGCGAGCCAGACGACCAGGTCTGGAATTCGTATAGCACGTGGAAGCTCGAGACATTCTCGCCTGACGTATGGCGTCATTTCACATTGCTTATCCGAGATGAGTAGAACCATGGCGGGTAGAGGATTTCTGCCCGTAGCCCGGGACGCGGCAAATGGGAAGACCGAATTTCATTGGCGAGCCGCGGTGATCCATTCTTACTATGCACTCGTCCTGGAATGTCGGGACGCGCTCTTCCGCTGGGGTTTCGTGTTGCCGCCTCGCGACAACATGCATAGTTGGGTTCGTTTACGTCTCACCTATGCCACAAACGCCGACGTCAAACGCATCGGCGATGCACTCGACAGGCTCGTGAGGGATCGAAATGCGGCTAGTTATGACTTGAAGTCAAGAAGATTCGCTTCGACTGCGGCAGCACACAATGCTATCCAAGACGCGTCGGCCACATTGGCACTTCTTGACCAAATCGAAGCCGATCCGGCGCAACGGACAGCCGCCATCGCATCCATCCGACCTTGATCGAATCGCCCACGAGCTTCACTTCTTGGCCTTCTTGGCTTGTTTTGGGAGTGCTGCCGCCTCCTTCGCCGGCCCGTGCATCTTTTGCCGGCGGGCCTCCTGTTCCTGTTGCAGCTCGTCCGCGTTGTTTTTAGTGGTAACGTAAAGCACGCTGTCGATGGCGACCACGCCCAGGTCACTCATGTCGGCGAGCAAGCGCACCGCCGTGTCGAGCGGGACATTGTTGAACGTGATATTGAGGTCGGCCTGGCCTTCCTGACGCAGCCGCAAGGCTACGCGTGCGTCGAGAATCACGCTGACGCCGGTCATGAATTCAAGCTTCTTGAGAGTGGGTTCCAGCAGCTCATGCTCGCACTTGAGCATTACCAGCGGCGGCAGACTGCGATTGCTAATCCAGTCTTCCGGCCGCGTACGGCCGCGCGTGGTAATTTCGATGCCGTCGGGTTTGACGAGATAGGAGCCATTCACTTGTTCGCACAGTAATTGCAGGATCGTTTGCAAGCGCACATTACTCACCCGGGGCAAACCACGGGCATATCTCCTATGGCCTCGGTGCCTTCCAGTCTGAAGGCGACCTCGTCAAGGAGAATCGTCATGTCATAGCGATCGGCCAAGAACTCCATCGCATCTCTTAGAGGAGAATTCCTGTCAATGCCCTTATCGAGGCTGACAGGCTTATTCAGTATTTCCTGCAACCGCGTGGTGACAAGCCTGTTGGCCTCATCAGGCGATCGATCAGACGGAACAACTTTGAAGATGTCTGGCGTCACGATTTTCTTCATGGCCGCGGGTCCAGGCTTGGGCTGAGCCCCCTTTGACTCAATAGCCGCCTTTTTCTGAGTAGTCGGAGTCGGGCCCGCCTCGTCGCCAGGCAGGAGTCCGCCCGCGACGCCGGCGCCCAGGAGTCCGATGGTCAAAAGCATTGTCAGACCGATCTTCAGCTTGCTGAACATCATGGTTTGTAACATTCCTTCGGCAAGAGAATTCAGATCACCGAGCGCGGACTCACTGGAGATAGAAACAATCCGGCCCCAGTTTCGTTGGCTCATTCCCGGCATGTTATGCCCGTTCAGGGGCGCGCCGCTATGACATCGACTTCGAAGAAGCGTAGCTAGGATTCATTGCTCCCAACGAATTGCCTCAAACAAGGAGCGCAATTTCCGTCCTCGTTTCGGGTTTATCATCTCAACATAGCCGATCCGGCCGCGAAGATGACTCCGAAAATCAGGAAGCGCATCCCGGTTTTGCGTGTGCGGGCCAAAGTGGATGCAATTGTGCAAAATCGCTTTGAGACGTTCATACTCGTCGCGCCGAATATTTACATGGTCGTTCAGGACGATGCCGGCCAATTGCTGGCGAAGGCCCCGCCTCATAAAGTGCGTTTTGCGCGTGTTGACTTCAAACCCCTCTTCCAGTGCGATCACGCACACTTGAATCTGGAAGCGCCGAGCCGGTAAGTGCAGAGATTCGCTAGCGCCGGCGAGGATGAAGCGCCCTGAGGCAGATGGGGAGACTTCAAATGCTGGAGGTTGCCTGCTGCCGCTGCGCCGCGACTGTTCAACGGGCAAGCATAACGAATATCCGCAGGCACGACATTGGTGCACAGGCCCGTGAGAAGTTGTGCGACCGCATGCGGATAGCCAATGGATCGAAAGAGGGCGTGCACCCGTGCTGCGGGAATTGACGTAAAGAAATCGCGCAAATCAAAGCGCAGCACAATTTCCTGTCCACAATGTGGTGCAGCATAAGTTGCCACGGAGCGGCCGGGCCGATAGCTATGCACGGAATCGTGAGGTGGGATTGGATCCAAAATCCGCTTCAGCAAGCGCCGTTGAATGGTCTTCAAGCGCAGCTTCGGCATTTCCAGCAAGCGCGCGCGGCCGGACGGCTTGGGCAGCCAACGATACGTGTAATGCCGCAACGGCCCGGAGGGGACCTTGGCTTCGCGCCCCTGGCGGTCGGCGAACCAATCCAGCTCACCCACACTCAGGCCCAGCCATTCCGCCAGTGCCGCTGAGGTTCGAAACGCCGGCATCTGCCGGACTGCGGGCGTTGCCGCAACTGGAGTCATTTCAGGTGCGACCCAGAAGATCCGGCGCGGAGTCATCTCCTGGCGCCACCAATTCTTCCTCCAGGCTTCGGTGAACCCTGGGTCCACGTAAATGAAAGTGGCAAGGTCTTCCAGAGCAGCGCCGCCCGGCGGCTCGGCAAAGGCAGCCAGGATGCGCCGAATGAGATTTCCCAGCCAGCGCCCGTGTTTGCCCCAAGCTTGAATGGCGCGTTCAATCATCTCGTTGGCTAGCCAGGGACCGGCCAGCAAGGCAGCGGCGAGGTTTCGGGCGAAGAATGTCTTAGCTGACATGGAAGATCGGCGGGGTGTCCCAACCAGTCTCGTGAAGCGCGACCGGTTCTGCGCAGGCGCGCAGGGTAGGTCGCGCGCTGTCCTGTCTTAAGAAAATCGCTCCCACGGGGTAACCCCGCAGAGACAAGTCAAGTTGTTGTGCAACTCGCTCATCGACTTGGGACACCGCCGCCGGGTTTCCATGGTCAGGCACCGTGCGGCTTAAGTCAAGCTCTTCTTGAAGAAGCCTTGACTTTACGGCGCCTTGGCGGAGGCCGCATCAGAAATGTCAGTTACCAGCTTTCGGATTAGCTCCCAGGTTGCGAGATGGTATGGCTCGGGAATGTCGATTCTCTCGCCGTCCTTGTAGCGGGCACGTTTACCCGCCTTGTCTTCGTAGGTTTCGTTTGCAACTCCCCGATTATGGACCAACAAGTCGCGTGAGGCCTTCGCTTCGGCTATCCGCTCAATCTCGGACTCAGTTGGGCAGCCGAGCTTGGCTAGCTTCTCCAGGTAGGCGAACCACTCAGCGGGACGGTCGTGTCCCATGGCGTACAGTTGCCTGTTAATCACGTGCGAGATAATTGCGTCCTTGTCTGCCGCGCTCAATATATCCTCGAAAGTCACGGTCTTGTTGCTCTGAGGATGCGCTTGCAG
>DASZFN010001189.1:0-10415 GCA_035939715.1 Gemmataceae bacterium
ACTTGCCGCCCCAATCGGCGCTGATCTCCTCGACGAACTTCTGGCCAAAGCCGGTGCTGCCGCGTGGATTCGGCAGGGCGACGACATAGCCCTGGGCCGCCCAGAGTTCGGGACACCAGCGATAACTCCAACCGTCCTCCCAGGCGCCTTGCGGGCCGCCGTGGACGAGGAAGGCGAGCGGCCATTTTTTGCTGGGATCGAAATCGGGTGGCTTGATGATCCACATTTGCATCGGCGTGCCGTCTGCGCCGGCGACCGTGACGTTTTCTGGTGCGGGCAGCGCCAATTCCTCAAGCAAGCGAGTGTTTGCTTGACTCACGTTTAGAGTGTTTTTCGGCTGCCGTGGCGGCGCCTTGTACTGGAACGACATGATCTCGGCCGGCGCTTGCAGGCCGGCGGCGGAGTAGGCAAGCATCGATCCATCTCGGCTCATGGACAGAGAGCTGATGGTGCCGACCGAGCCCTTGGGACCGACACTGATGCCCTGGCGTATACTGCCGTCGCTCACGCCGACAATGAAATAGGGTTTCTGGGCGGCCTTCTCGGCGGTGAAAAAGATCTCCTCGGCAAAACTGCGCGTGCCGCCTTCAATCTTTTCCACGGAGCCCGGGCGCCACACAAAGTCGTCAACCCAGTGGTCGAACGAGGCCGTCAGACTTCGCGGCTGCGAATGGAACGTCCCATCGGCCTCGACGTCCACGACCATCAGCTCCCAGCGGTCCGCCTCGAAGCCCGCGCGTTTCTGGGCCCGGTAGGCAAGCCGTTTGCCGTCGGGCGAAAACTGGGGGCCGCCGTCGGCAGCCGGATTGTTCTTGGTCAGGCATTCCCAAACTTTCGTACCACCCTTTATCGGCACGCGACAAATGTCGTAGTTCGTGCTCCAGGCTTCCTGATGAGCGGGTACGGCAGTAAAGACCAGATAGTTGCTGTCCGGGCTGAAGGTGAAGTTGTCTCCCGTAGAAAAGGTGTCCGAGGTCGGGAAGGCATCACGGTCGCCCGGTGTTACGTCGCGCGGTTGGTCGGGGGTCGAGGGGTCGGCGCCGAACTGCTGGATAATGATTTCGTCTTGGAGTCTCCTGAGTTTTTCCTTTGCATCTTGGGCACTATCTTCCTTAACTTCCTTGGCCATGGTTGACTTCGGCGCCGGCATAACAAACAGATGTTGCCGTTTATCCTCGACCCATTCATTCCAATGCCGGAAGAATAGTTTGGTAAACACCTTGGCCTTGACCGGGTTCTTTGCATTTTCTTCGATGCGTCGCTTATTCAAGGTGTTGCTGCTCAGATACGGTGACTCTGAGTACTCCGGCCAGACGGCGGACACGAAAGCGATCCATTTCCCGTCCGGCGACCAGATGCCGTTGCTCGCCTCCGTGGCAATGGTGGTGAGCTGCCGGGCTTCGCCGCCGTCCAGGTCGATCAGCCAAAGCTGCGTCTCACCGGAGCGATCCGACTCGAAGAGAAGGCGTTTGCCGTCCGGGCTCCAGCGCGGATGCTTGTCGTGCTTGGGACTGCTCGTCAGCTGCCGGGGCGTGCCGCCGTCGGACGGGACCAGCCAGATATTCGTCGTCGTCTTGTTGCCGGCAAGGTCCACGTTGGTAAGCGTGTAGGCGACCAGCTTGCCGTCCGGACTGATCTGCGGGTCGGCGACCCGTTTGAACTTGAACAGATCTTCCACAGTCATCGGCCGCTTGCCGTCGGCCGCCCTTGCCGGGAGACAAGGCAGAAGAAACAAGGGCAAGAAGCAAAGCCATAGCTTGACGCGCATGGACGGGTCCTTTCACGTAAATGCGTTGGACGGCTGATGGGCATTGTAGAATGAGGAAGGTTCCGCAGCTATCCATATAACCGTGCAGAGGCAGCATTGTAACCCGAAGCGCCAACAGGGAGCCTCGCTGGCGCTTTTGAAGTCGCGCTCTATACGAAAGCTACTAGGACCCCTGCCGGCTTGTCCGGCAGGTGAAACAGTTCAGCAGCTAGAAAGGCTCGCCCGAGTGCACCCCGACCCCTGCCGGCTCGTCCGGCAGGTGAAGCAGTTCAAGCCGCCAGGCTTTAGCTAGCCAACGAACTCCTTCACCTGCCGGACAAGCCGGCTGGGGTCGACGATAATGAACAGCGCCTGCTAGCCCCCGAACTCCTTCACCTGCCGGACGAGCCGGCAGGGGTCTGGCGAGACCAAGGCCATAGGGAAAGCGCAACTTAGAACTGGCGCGTCGGGTTACGATCCTGCACAGTCCCTTCCCGTCTTCACCCGGAGCAAGTCATGGCCAGCGACAATTCCAATCGCAAAGAGGCGAGCAAAGCAAAAGCCGGCACCAGGGAAAAAGAACCGGGGCTGCTGGTTCCTCCAGAGGAGCGTTTCTGGAAGCGGTACTCGCCCAATCATGAGTTTCCGCTATCGTCGGCCAGCTCGGCCCTGATGCATTTATTTGCCCTGGGCATTCTGGTCCTGGGCGCCCATACGTTTGCGAAATGGGAGACCCCGGTCGATGTCGATGCCATCGAGATCGGTGGCGGCGGCGGCCGCCCGGACGGCGCCGAGGGTCCAGCCACGGGCAAATTTGCCCATAATGAGGACGTCAAGGACGTGGTGGATAGCACGGTGCCCGTCCCCAAGGTTCCGCCCCGTGGCGAGAATCTCAAAGAAGTCGACAAGCTGAACCAGAAAGTTGTCGAAACCCCCGACCAGCGGCTCATCGATGACGAGACTTCGGTGGAGAACCGGAAGCGCTTGAGCGCGCTCGGCGAGCAGGTCCGTGATCGGCTCAACGCCCTGCAGCGCGGCCAGGCCAGCAAGGGCCTCGGCGGCACCGGCGAGGGCGGCGGCGAAGGCACGGGCAAAGGCCCCGGCAAGGGTTCCGGCGTCGGCCCGGGAACCGGCCGCATCGACAAGCGCCAGGAACGGCAGAAGCGCTGGACGATGATCTTCAACATCCGCGACCCGGAAGACTATGCCCGCCAGTTGAGCGCGCTGGGCGCCTACCTGGCCGTTCCGGGAAGCCGCGAAGGCGAGTACCTGGTCATCGAGGACCTCAGCCGGCGGCCGGTGGTTGCCCGGCTCAGGAATATCAGCGACATCAACCGCATGTTCTGGATCGATGACAAGGCGGACGCCGTGGAACCGCTCTTCCGCGTGCTGGGCTATGAGAAGATTCCGAGCTATTTTGTCGCCTTTTTCCCGGTGGAGCTGGAACGCGAGCTGCTCAAGAAGGAGCTGGAATACAAAAACCTGCCGGAAAGCAAGATCGAGGAAACGAAGTTCCAGATCAAGCATACCGGCGGCAGCAAGATCGAACCAGTCGTCATCTCGCAGGAAGCAAAGCCCTGATTCACGGGGACAGCAGTCATGACAGTGGTGGATTGGCAACTCGTCCCGGTCTTTGTGGTCATCGCCGCGGCCGCCGTATATCTCGGCCTCGTGGTGCAGCGCAGTTGGAAGGCAAGCAAATCCGGCTGCGGCGGGGGCTGTGGCTGCGCCAGCAAGGCGAGCCGCACGGTTGCGGAGAACAATCGTCCTACGCTGATTTCGGGCGATGAGCTCACCTCGCGCCTGCGCAGGCCCGGCGGTTCGTAACTGGTGCGCGCTGGCCGCCTTGCGAGGCCAAGGCAGTGCGTTTGATCTTCTTACTCATCGAAACGTCGCGAAATCCGGTTCCATGTACGCGACCGCGCCGATGCGCTCCGCGTTCCAGACCTCCATGCTGGAGAACACCGGCATCGGCAGCTCCGGCCCCAGCTCGACCGTGCTCCAGCGCATGCTCCCCACATGGTAAGGATCCGGCGTCACGGACGGCTGATCGACGGGCACATCGTCTGCAATGTAGAGGTTCATTGGGGATATGAGTGGAACTCATGCGCTGGCGGCCAGCTCGCTGATATCATGGCCGCGCTGATGGAGCAAGACGGCGGCTCGAGCGCGTACCAGCATGACACGCTCGTATTGGCGAACCAGGTTCGACAAGGTTTGGGCCTCGGTCTCCGTAAGCCCCTGGCGTTGCCGCTTCAGGTGTAAGGCCTCCAGTTGCGCAGCCGCCTCGGACGCCAGTCGGCTGCGTGCCGGTTGCCAAAGGGCCTGGTCGTCGAGCGCTGCCAGGGGAGAGGCCGCCTCGTCCAGTTCCGCAGGAAGCTCGTCGCCTACAGGCAGCGCCGTGGCGAGCGCGTCCAACAGTTCGGCTTCCACCGTGCGCTGCGTTTGGCGTGCGCGCTGTTCTAGACCTTGATAAATTGGCTCGGGAATATCGACCGTCATTGTTTGAACCGGCATTGCGCAAACCTCTTCGACCGCGTTCATCATAGGTCGTTTTCGGCAAGGGGTCTAGATGGCCAACGACATGGCAAGATGGCCACCATCATGGCCACCGGAAAACACCGAAAACTCCAGAAACTCCCCAAGGGGGCCAAGACGGCCGGCCACTCTACCCCTGGCTCCGCCGCCGAACCGCCAATGCGACTGGCGGGCGGACGGACGTGGCCAAGACGGACATCTTATTTCCGCCATGGATCGCCATGGATTCACGACATGGCCAGTGAGCGACGTGTGTGTGTCGCAGCGCAGCAATCCATTGGTCGGCAAAACCGGCGAGAACTTCGAAAAGGTTCAGTTCTTCGCAACCGGCTTCCAAAGTCCGACGATATTTCCTTCCGGATCAGCGAGCCAGGCGAATTTGCCCATGCCGGGCACATCGGTGGGCGGCACCAGGGTTTTGCCGCCGAGTTTGCCGGCCTTGTCGAGATAGGCTTTCAGGTCGTCAACCTGGACATAGACCGTGACGTAATTGTGCGGTTCGTGGCCCAGCGAGTTGATGTGGCCCTGGATGCCTGTGGTCGAGCCCGTGGAAATCATTTTCGCGGGGCCGTAGGCTTCCAGCTTCCAGTCAAACAGCTTGGCGTAAAAGTCCGGCGTCTTCGCGCCGTCTCGACAACCGATTTCAAAATGTACGACGGGCTGACCCATGGGGAAGCTCCTTTCATAGGTGCGACGTGGATAGTTGTAACTGAGGCCAAGACTCCAGGGCGGGATAAGTTTAACCGGGGCGTGCGCGAAATGCCAACGCTGCTCCGATTATTTTGCCGCCGGGATGATCTTGAGCAGCACCGACCTGGCCGCGTATTCCGTCCCCTTGCCTTCGTTACGGGCCAGCACGACGAAGGGATGCGTCATCGGCTCGACCCAGGGCTCGGCATAAATCGCGAAGGTGCGCGTCGATTCCTTTTCGGTAATCAAGATGCCGTTCAGGCCGATGTCCAGCACGCGCACGCCGGGCGGCAGGCCGCGCACCTCCAGTGGGACGCGGCCCTTGAACTTGTTGCGACGCTCGATCTTCGTGGTCAGCCATACCTGCTGGCCCGGCTTCACAGTGACTTCGGCTTGCTCCGTGGTTGTCGTCAGGTCGCCTGGCTCCATGACCTTGGGCAAGCCACCGGGCGCTTCGCGAACGACATCTCGACCATTAATGCGTGCATGCGCGCTGACTTTGAGCGGCGGGACATTCTGCGGCGTCTTTGCGGCGGGATCGGCCCAGAAGGCCAGCGTAGTACTGTTCTCCCCCGCCGGGATCGTCGTCACCGGGGCACTGAATCCGGCGGGCACATTTTCCACGCGGACTTCGATCGGTCCCTCGAAGCCGTCGCTGCGATTGGCCGAGACCGTGATCGGCACGGCGCTGCCTTTCCAGACTGCCGGGGAGGTTGGGCTGAAGCTCACGCTAAAGTCCTGCCGTGGCGGGCGGACAGTCAGGCGATAGGCATAGCTGCTGCCCCCCAGCCCCCGCCCATCCCCAATCCGAACCTGGTACTCGCCGTCGGCCGGCGGGTCGAAGAAAAGACGCGAGTCCTTGCCATAACCTGGCCCGCCGTCGTCATTGCGATAGTTGAGAGGGATAATCGGGAAGCCGTTGGGCGGAAAAGTGGCTCCGGGAGGGTGGATGGCGACCTTGTACATGGCTGCCCCCATTGGGACATGGCCTGGCGTCGTATCGAGAAATCCCTGGCGCCGTCCCCCGAGGCTGTAGAAGAGGCAATCATCATCCGGATTCTTCGGCAGCTCCCAGATGCGCAACAACTCGTTGCCGACCCAGACATGGTCGTTCATGGCGAATTCGCTCCACGCCTCCAACCGGATATTGGGGCCGGCGGAGTCGTGATCGCGAAAGGTGACATAAGTCTTGGCTGCGCACCGCAACATGGCGCGCGGGACAGGCTGCTCCTTCGCATCAAGTATTTCGATGGTGGAATCGAGAGGCGAACCGAGGCGGCGGGCGTTTACCTCCAGAATGAGCGGCTGTCCTTTCCTGGCGGTGAAGCGCCAGCTTTCCGTGACTCCAGGAGAATAGATCCGGCCGTTGGCTGTGCCCGGGACAGGGAGACAAAGAGTGCACGTCGTCCCGGGCGGCGCGAGGCGAACACAGACGCGGTTCTCCGTCATGGCCCACGCGGCCATATTGCCAGCCGAGACGGCCTCTGGGAACTCACCCACGCTGATGCTGGCCTCGCCGAGCGGTGCACCTTTGGGGGTCGTGACCGGCACGGGCACGCGCGAACCAGGCGCAGCGTCCGCGGGCACTTTGACACGCACTGCGTCATGGTTGCCGAGGTTTACGCCTTGCAGGCGCACCCATTGTTCTGTGCCGCGCTGGATGCCGAGCGGGTAGAGAGCCGTCACAACCGGGATATCGCCGACGTGCAGCCGATAATTCATCTGGCTGCCGCCGCGGTATTCCCGGTCGCGGATGCTCAGGACATAGACGCCTGCTTTCTGACAAATATGACCCAGGACGCCGTTCGTGCTTTCTTCGAGGACATGGTCGGCGCTATCGAGCAATTGCAGCACGGGATCAAGCTTCGACCCGATCGCGGCTGTCGTTGCCTGAACGCCAATCTCCTGCCCCTCCTTGGCCTCGAAGCGGTAGAAACCAATGTCGCCTGCGCGATGGATGCTGCCGACCACAGTGGCCGGCAGGGCAATGCGCTGGGCCAGGCGCGGAGCGTCGTGGGATCCTGTTTCGCTCACGGTGCGGAAGAGATCGACGATGAAGGGTATTGGCGCAGTCTGGCCGCCGGGAGTCTTCAAGCTTACCTTGTAGGCGCCGGCCGGGGTATTGGTTGGAAAAGTTACCTCGGCTTCAACATGGACGGACGACACGCCGGTATTCAGAAATCTCGCCTTTACGCCCGGGAAGGTCGCCACTACCTCCGCGGCGTTATCTAGATGAGCGCCTTCGAAAGTGAGGCGAATGGCCTTGCCGCGCTCCCCCCAGGCCGGCGCCAGCTTGGTGAGCATCGGCGGCTTCGGCTTCACTGGGAGCGGCTCGGCTAACACTTTGCCGGTCGCGGCATCGAGTACGATCACCGCGCCATCATAGCGCCCCAGGGCGATTTGCTTCTGATCCGGCCGCACAGCCATGGCCAAAATCAATTCCGGCTGCTTCGGATAGACCATGCGCTCGACCATCCGTGTCGTGTCCCAGGCTTTGACCACCCGGTCTTCGCCCAGGGAGTAGAGGGTTTTACCATCGGCTGAGTACAGGAGTCGCGTGATGGCGCCCTCATGGCCGAAGACCGACTGCACAATCCGGCCGCCAGTCGCCGTGACCTCCCAAACGCGAATGCTCTTGTCCACGCCGCCCGCTGCCAGGCGCCGGCCGTCCGGACTCCAGGCCACCGCGTAGACCCAATCGGTCGATTCGCCGAGCGTGTACAGGCGCTTGCCGTTACCCACCTCCCACACTTTCACCGCGCGATCGGCCGCGCACGAGGCGAGCAAGCGACTGTCGGGACTGAAGGCAAGGCCGTAGACGGCATCGCTGTGGTCCTTGAGCGTTCGCAGTTCCTTGCCGCTGGCGACATCCCAAAGCTTGATCAAGCGATCGTAGCCGGTGCTGGCGAGCAGCTTACCATTGGGGCTGAAGGCGAGACTCAGGATAGCATCCGTGTGGCCTGCAAAAGTCTTATCCAGGTGTGCGCTTGCGCAAGGCCCGAAACCATAGATCAAGGTCGTTCCCTGTGCACCTGGCACACTTTGACCTATGGCCATGTGGCCATGGTCGTAGAAGGCGAGTTGGGTGACCTTCGCCTGGAGCGCGGATAGCACGGGAGAAACATCCCCGCTCGCGGAATCCACCAGAAGCACTTCCTTGTGCCGACCGACAGCCAACAAGCCCGTGTCCGGGGGGTAGGCCACCGCGGTTATCGGCGCCGGTAGCTGCTTGCGCGGCTTGATCTCGGGAAGTGTAACGCGAACGTTGGCCGAGTCATCCTTGGCGCCCGCTGCCACCCAGCTCCTAAGCACAGCCACTTCATCCGTCCGAGGTTGGCGCGCTTTCTTTGGCGGCATGGGCGGCTCGTCTTTGTGTTCGGGTAACAACACGAGCCGGCTTTCGTCCGGCTTGCCCGGCACCACCACGGCGCCGCTTTTGCCGCCCTGCATCATGCCCTTGAAGGTTTCCAGGTCCAGATCGCCCTTGGTCGTGCTGGCATTGTGGCATTCCAGGCAATAGCGAGCCAGGAATGGCCTTACCTGCCTGGCATAGCTCGGCGGCTCCGCGGACGCCCGGCCGCCGAGGCAGGCAAGCAAAGCGACGATCAAAACAGTTCGGAGCATCATTACGTTCATTCCACAATCGGGTAAAGACCTGGTTCCCAGGCTCTGCCTGGGAACCCGCTGGCCGCGAGGCTCTGCCTCGCGAGGCGGAGCCTCGCAAGCAGTGCGTTCCCAGGCAGAGCCTGGGAACGAGAGCGTCAGCGGTTAAACAGAAATTCCTTCCCCGTCAGCACGGCCCAGAAGAGATCCTCCAGCGCTTCACGTCGGCTCATGCTCTTATCGTGGCCTGCATCGGCGAGCAAGTCTTTGAACTTTTGCAGCTCCTTTGCGGAGGGATCGCGGCTCAAGGCGAGCACGAACAGCCGGCGAATCGCCTCTTCATCGCTGATCTTCTCTCTGAGCCAATTATCGACCCGTGAGCCTTTGGCGCGCAGCTTGTCGTTGAGCGTCTGCCCATTGTTGAGATGCAGCGCCTGGCTGACGCTGGAGTCTTGCTGCCGTTCGCACGAACAGGGCTGCGTCCGGTCCGGCCGGCCGAAGGCGTCGAGAAACGTCGAGGCAATCTTGACGTCCGGCAACTGCTGGGCACGCACGCCCTTGTCAAAGTTGAACACCGGCCGGGCGTCGAAGTAAATCGAGAACGGCGTCGGCACCTCGGTGATTTGCGCATAGGCGTCCAGAATCACCTCCGCCGACAACCTTCGGATGAGATAATGCGAATAAAACCGATCATCGGCGGCATTCGCCGGCTGCGCTTTGGCAGATCTTTGATATGCCGCCGAGTTCATGATCGTCCGTATCAAATGCTTCACGTCGTATTTGTGATCGACAAAATCCCTTGTGAGTGCAGTGAAAAGCTCCTCATTGGTTGGCGGATTGGTCTGCCGCAAATCGTCCTCGGCCTCCACCAGTCCGCGGCCCATGAAGTTGCGCCATATGCGGTTGACGAACGCCTTGGCGAAATACGGATTGTCCGGCGTGGTCAGCCACTCAGCGAAATAGGCACGCCGATCGCGCGGGCTGTCCAGCGGTAGCGGCTTCGCATCCAGCGGCGTCGGCTTCAACGGAACGCCGCGGCGCGGGTGCGGCACGTCGCCCGTCGGCAAAGCCTGGACGACCACTTCGCCGCTGCGGTCCCCGTTCTTCAAGGCCACGCGCGCAAAGAGATTGGCCATTTCCCAGTACTGATCCTGGGTCCATTTCTCCAACGGGTGGTTGTGGCAGCGCGCGCACGTCAGCGACATACCCAGGAAGGTGACCGAGGTCGCTTCGGTGAGTTCCGTCACATCCTTGTGCAGCACAAAGTAGTTGGCCGCACCGTTGTCGAGTGTGCTGCCGCTGGCGGTCAGCACCTCGCGGGCAAACTGGTCCCAGGGCTTATTCTCGGCCACACTTTGCCGGATGAACTGGTAGAACGCCCACATCTCCGGTTGCGACAGCTTGCGCGTCGACAGGAGCAGCAAGTCCGACCATTTATAGGTCCAGTAATCCACGAACTCGGGGCGGTCGAGCAGGGACTCGATCAATCGCGCCCGCTTATCGGCACGCTTGTCTGCCAAAAAAACTCGCAGTTCCTCGGGTTTCGGTAAGATGCCCGCCGCATCGAGGTAAGCCCGCCGGATGAACTCTTCATCCGTGCACAGCGGCGCAGGGGGAATGTGCAGCGCGGCCAGTTTCTTCAACACCAGGTCATCGACATAATTCCGCCGCGCGGCGTCTGCGAAAACCCTGGCAGCCACCGGATTGGCCAGCGGTGAAGCAATTCGGCACGTGCCGACCAGATGGGAAAACCACACCGTGATCGCGGTTTCCCCGTAGCCGGCCACGCGCACCTTGCCGTCTGCATCCACGCCGGCGACCAGGTCCTCGGTGCTGC
>DASZFN010001190.1:0-3960 GCA_035939715.1 Gemmataceae bacterium
CCTCGCTTACACCGAGGGGGTCGGGGGTTCGAAACCCTCAGTGCCCAATGTGGCAAGGATTAGAACGAGGCAATCCGCGGCCTGTGGATCTGCTTCTATCCCAACTCCAAGCGAGCCCACTCCCATGTCAACGCGCGTCCAGTGGTTAGGCCACGCCTGCTTACGCATCGACAGCGACGGCCAGCAAATTGTCATAGATCCATTTCTGACCGGTAATCCGGCGGCGGCCGCCAAGGCCAACGACATCAAGACCAATTTCATTCTCGTCTCCCATGGCCACGGCGATCATCTGGGCGACACCGTGGCCATCGCCCAACGTACCGGCGCGACCGTGGTGTGCAACTACGAAATGAGCGAATGGCTGCAAAAGCAAGGCGTCAAGAAGGTCCACGGCCAGCAGCACGGCGGCGGCCACGGCTTTCCGTTCGGCCGCGTCAAACTCACCCTCGCCTTTCACGGCTCCGCGCTGCCGGACGGCAGCTACGGCGGCAATCCCTGCGGTTTCCTGTTTTACTTCAAGGACGGCACGAAGGTTTACGATGCCGCGGATACGGGACTGTTCGGCGACATGCGCCTGATTGGCGAAGAAGGCATCGACCTGGCGATTCTGCCCATCGGCGACAATTTCACGATGGGACCCGACGATGCCCTGCGCGCGGTGCAGCTCTTGCAGCCAAAGAAAGTGCTGCCTATCCACTACAATACATGGCCGCTGATCGCCCAGGACGCCGCCGCCTGGGCGGCGCGCGTCCGCAAGGAAACCCAGGCCGAGCCGGTTGTGCTCAAGCCCGGAGATTGGCTCAGCGTCCAAGAATCTTCGCCGGTACCCAAGGCTTAGGTCATGAGAAGACCCACGCCCGCAGCACCCCAAAGGCCTTGCACTCGGTAGAATATCATGATGGTTGGCGTCTCCACCGGGCTTGTCCCGGTGGATCGATGACTGGCGGCCAGTAACCGATGCATACATGCGGATGGCCGCCACGGGGCTTGTCCCCGTGGAGCCACGACTGATGGCCCGGCCAATCGTCGCTCCACGGGGACGAGCCCCGTGGCGGCGATAACTTCAAGGCGATAGATCTGGCTGTCAGTCATCGGTCCACGGGGACAAGCCCCGTGGTGCCGGACGTGCTGCCGAATCGAGCACGGGTGGCATAGCCCGTCACCAGCCCAGCGCTTGCCGCAAGTCTTCCAGCCCGCCGCGGCAGGCCTCCTCAGGCGAAGCAAAAACGCCACCCTTGTCGAGTCGCTTGCCGTTGACCGTCTGAATCACCTGGCAACTATACTTGCCGTCGGCGGGGACCGGAATGAGCCGATACTGCGGTTCGCCGGCCAGCAACACCAGCCATGCGTTCCCAAACGTTCCCGGCCGGACATCGCCGCCGCGCTTGCTCAACCATTCCGGCTTCATAAGTTCCATTGGCTTATTTCCTTCGTCGTCAAAGGAATGCACTTCGCAATGCAGTTCATTCGGGCAAAGGCTGTCCTCGAGTCTCCGGTGCAAAGGGCAGGACAAGCAGGCCGAGCAAGAAAACCGAGCACATGGTCACGCCGGCATAACGCATGGGTTCAACCTTGTCCGCGAAGACCCGGTGTGTCAGCAAGCCGAGAGCGGAGGGGCCAACGGCGGCGGCAAAGCGGCCGACGTTGTAGCAGAAGGACGTGCCGGTGCTGCGTAGCCTGGTGGGAAACAGTTCCGGGAAATAAATGGCGTAGCCGCCGAAGACACTCAACTGGCAGAAGCCCATGAGAGGCATCATCCAGTAGATATGCTCGAGCTCCTTGAGATACCAGAAGGTGATGGCGGTGCTTGCCGCCGCCACAATAAAGCCGAGCGCGAATGCCGGACGCCTGCCGGTGCGATGGGTCAGCCAGATGAAGGCCTGAATGCCGAAAAAAGCGCCCCCGTTCAGCAACAGCGAGGTGATGCCGGCCCAGAGCGTCAGCTTCCCGGCGACCGCCTCGGGGCTCAGGCCCTGGCTTTCAAACGTCTTTCGGAAGACGATGCGCGTCAGGTCCGGGCTGAAGAAGCCGATTCCCCACAGTCCCACGACGCCGGCAAACGCCAGGAACATGCCGACGATGGTATTGCGTCGCCAGCGCGGGGTGCCGAAGAGCTCGCGCAGCGAGCCCAGTTGCTGTGTAACCCCGTCCTCCTTGGCGACGGCCGTCCAGCGTTCCGGCTCGCGCAGGCGCCGCATGATGATAATCGCCAGCAAAGCAGGTAAAACGCCCACCAGGAACATGAGCCGCCACGCATTGGGGACCTGAAGGTGGCCCAGCAGCATGCTCGTCAAGGCCGCGGTGATATTGCCCACGGCGGAACAGGCCTGCAGCCACCCGAGGGCAAACGGCCGCGCGCGGTCGGGCATGACCTCGGCGACCAGGGCGACACCGACAGCAAATTCGCCGCCCACACCCAGCCCGGTCAGAAAGCGATAGAACGCGAAATCCCAGAAGCCGCGCGAAAGCGCGCTCAGCCCGGTAAACAGGGAATAAAGAAGAATGGTCAGTATCATGGTCCTGACCCGTCCATAGCGATCGCCGACGACACCAAAGATCAGCCCGCCGACTCCCCAGCCCATGATGAAGATGCTGGTGGCATAGCCGCTGTATTCTTCGACCTTGCTGTCGCCGGGAGAGACGGCGAGCAGATCCTGCACCGCCGGTTTGCGGGCCAGGGTGAAGAGCTGCTGGTCCATCGTGTCGAAAAGCCAGCCGAGAGCGGCGACGGTAAAGACAAAAACGTGGTAGCGATTCAATTCCCGCCACCAGGGGCCGGCGAGTTGCTTGTCCCCGGTTACTGGTAAACTTTCACTATGCATGTCGCCTCTCTTGACGATTCTGTATGATAAGTAGCTTACCAAAACGATTCGCCCCGGCATCGGGGCATGCACAGGTTCTGAAGCGGTAAGCGTATGGCGCACGACGCTGCTCCACGCGTCGGGTTTCTCGGGGCCGGCAAAATGGCCACGGCCCTGGCGCGCGGCTGGCTCCAGGCCGGCCTCATCGCCCGCCAGACCATGGCCAGCGATCCGCTGGAGCAGGCGCGCCAATCCTTCACGCGTGACACCGGTCTGGCCGCCACCTCCGACAACCGCCAGGTCGTTTCGGCCTGCGATCTGCTTGTGCTGGCCGTCAAACCCCAGTCCATGCCGCCGCTCATGCAGGAGATTCGACCGGCTCTGCAGCCGCGCCATCTGGTTGTCTCTATAGCCGCCGGCATTAGCTTGCGTCAGCTTGCCGAAGGGCTGGGCGACCATCATCGCCTTATTCGAGTGATGCCCAACACACCTTGCCTGGTCGGGGCCAGTGCCTCGGCCTATGCTCCGCGCGATGCCGCCCCCGCGGACGACAGTGCCCTGGTGGAGCGGTTGCTCAAGGCTGTGGGACTTGCCTTTCGCTTGCCCGAGCATCTCCTCGACGCCGTGACAGGCCTGAGCGGCAGCGGGCCGGCGTTTGTCTATGTCATGATTGAAGCCTTGTCGGACGGCGGCGTGCGTATGGGCTTGCCGCGCGACGTGGCGACGGCACTTGCCGCGCAAACGGTGTTCGGCGCGGCCAAGATGATGCTGGAGAGCGGCACGCATCCGAGCATTCTCAAAGACATGGTGACCAGTCCCGGGGGAACGACCATCGCCGGCTTGCACGCGCTCGAACATGGCGGCGTCCGCGCGGCCTTCATGGACGCCGTGCAGGCGGCTACGTGGCGGGCCACGGAGCTGGGGAGGGCATGAATGTCGGCAACGCGGGCAAGACCGTTATGGAGATTCTGCGGGGCAAATTAGGTCGAATCAAGAATGCTCCTCTGGAAGAAGGTTCGCCAAGCTGGCATGATATCTTGCACCTCACTTGGGAAGAGGTTTTGGAAAGAGCCCGGAACCGCGAAATCGGCTTTCAGACATTTCGCAAACTCCTCACAGATGGGAGCTATAACAAATGACCACCGATGCATTTGGCACC
>DASZFN010001191.1:0-6503 GCA_035939715.1 Gemmataceae bacterium
CGCCTGTTTGGCGGTTCCGGTCTTGCTGGGCGGTTGTGCGCGCCGCGCCGGGGAGCCGATTAGCCTTGTCCTCATGTCGCCGCACCGCGATGAGATCCGGGAAGAATTCGACCTGGGCTTTCGAGACTGGTTTCGCGAGCGCTCCGAAGCGCGGCTGGCTGCCGCACGAGCGACCCTGCAAACCTGGCTCCACCAGGCAGACGTTGCCGCCGCAGCTGCCGTTCAGCGTGCATTCGCCGATCTCTTTTACGATTGGCGGAAGGACGACCTGCCCGAGCTTGCCACACTTTACGGCGCCTGGCAGGAAAAACCGAGTCGGGAGAGTGGCACGGCGCTCCTCGCGGGCCTGGACAAATGGCAGCAGCAGCTCCCTCCGGTTCAGCTGGTCTGGCAGGACATCGGCGGCGGCACATCGCAGATCGCACGCTATGTGGACGCGCGCTTTCAGAGTCATCCGGAGGGAATCGGCATCGACTTCGTCTTCGGCGGCGGCACGGACATCTTCCTGCGCTTTGCCGACCAGGGGCGTCTTGAATCGATCGAGATTCCCGCCGCCGTTCTCGGCAAGCGCATTCCGCAGCAAATCAACGGCATTCCTCTCTATGACGTCAAGGGCCGTTGGTATGGGCCCATCCTGAGCAGTTTCGGCATTCTCTATAACCGTGAGGTCCTCAAACGCATCCGCCAGCCCGAGCCGCGCCTGTGGGCCGACCTGGGCGAGCCCGGCGTGTGCGGCTGGGTCAGCGCGGGCGAGCCGCGCATGACCGGCAGCGTGCACATGGTTTATGAGATCATCCTGCAGGGCCGCGGCTGGGAAAAGGGCTTTCAACTGCTTATGCGCCTGGGAGCCAACACCCATACGTTCATCCGCGACAGCGGCACGCTCACGCGCACGGTGAGCGGCGGCGAGGACGCGGCCGCCGGCGTGCTGGATGGCTTTGCCCTCAGCGCCGTCGGCCGCGATCCGCTCAACATGGCGTTCTGGCTTCCTGAAGGCGAGACCCTGGTCAACCCGGACGCCAGCGCCGTGCTCAAGGGCGCACCGCACAAGGAGCTGGCACGCGCCTTCATGGAATACTCGCTCAGCGACGCCGGCCAAAAGCTGCTGCTGCTTCAGCCCGGGCAACCGGGCGGGCCGCGCAGGCATGCCCTGTGCCGGTTGAGCGTGGTGCCGGAGCTTTACGCCCAGTTTCCACCCGAAGTGCGCTCGGTCGGCGCCGCCAATCCGTTTCAGCTCCGCAACGCCATCGCCTACAACAGCAAGCTAGGCAATCAGCGCTGGGACGCCGTCAACGATGCCATCGGCGCCATGATCGTGGACGCCCATGAAGATCTGGCCGCGGCCTGGAAAGCGGTGATCAAGCTGCCGGATACGTCGCCCAGGCGCGCAGAACAGGAAGCGATACTCTTCGCTCCCATCTGTTCGGAGAAAGAGCTGATGACACATGCGCGGAATATCGTGGAAGAGAGCCCGCGCGTGCGCACGGCCACGGTCAACCGCTGGGGAGAGATTGCCCGCCAGCGCTACCGCGCAGTCCGTTTGGCCGCGACCCGTTAGCGTTGGGTGTCATGTTGTCTTGGGTGCCATGCTTTCGCGGCCCCCGCGACGCATGGCAAAACGGGTAACCAAGCCGGGGCCGCGAAAGCATGGCACCTACGCCACTCAGGGAAAGCGTCATTGGTCCAGCGCTGCTTGCAAGGCGGCCACCCCTTCGAGGGGAGCCTGGCAGGCAAAGTCGCGGCAGATGTAGGTTGTCACCACGCCGGTCCCTGTCTTGCCGGCGCGCAAGGGCAGCATTTCATCCACCTGCGTGTCTTCTTCATTTCCGTCCTTGAAGGCAATGACCTTGTTCGGCTCGAACCGTCCTTGAATCAGGTGCAGCACTTCACGCGTTTCCTCTTTCCCCAGGTCCCCCACGACAGCGAATTCGCGCACTGGCCCCAGGTAATAATCGAGCGCGCTCAGCGACTGCCCGGCGGCCATGGGTGAAGACGCCATCAGGCTGCGGCAGAGACGCAACGTCTTCTCCGCCTTATCCTGAAATTCCTTGCGGCCGGTCAGCCGGGCCAGCCGCAGCAGGGCCGTCGCCGCCATGCCATTTCCCGATGGAACAGAGCTGTCCTGCAGATCCTTGTTCCGGGCAATGAGCGCTTCATGGCTCACTCCGGTGAAGAAGAAGCCGCCGCTTTGGTCCCAGAATTCCCGGGTCATGATGTCCGTAAGACTGTAAGCCCCCTCGATCCAGCGCGGCTCGAAGGACGCTTCATAGAGCGACACCAGGGCATCGATCAGGTAAGCATAATCTTCGAGATAGGCATTCAGCTTCGGCGCGCTGCCCGTGCTGTAGGTGCGCAGGAGTCTGCCGTCGGGGGCACGCATGCGCGTGAGGATGAAGTCCGCCGCCCGCGTCGCGGCCCGCAGGTAATCGGGATTGTTCAGCACCGGCGCAGCCTGGGCAAGCGCCCCAATCATTAAGGCGTTCCACGAGGTCAGCGCTTTCTCATCCCGTCCCGGCCAGACGCGCTTGCCGCGCACCGCGAAGAGCTTCTGCCTGCACTCCCGCAAGGTGAGGCGCATTTCCTCCACGTCGAGCTTGAGCAGCCTCGCGTCCTGCTCGTCGGTTTTGCTGCGGTGCAGGATGGTGTGCCCCTCCCAGTTCCCGCCCGCATTGACGTCGTAGACATAGCCGAAGATGTCCGCGTTATCCTTGCCCAGAATCTGCTCCACCTCGCCTGTCGTCCACACATAGAATTTCCCTTCCTCCCCCTCGCTGTCGGCGTCCTGCGTGCTGTAGAACGGCCCTTCGGGGCTGGTCATCTCGCGCAGGACATAGGCCAGGGTTTCTTCCACGACTCGGCGATAAGAGAGATCCCCGGTCGCCTGGTACGCTTCCAGGTACGCAACCGTCAGCAGGGCATTGTCGTAGAGCATTTTCTCGAAATGCGGAGCCAGCCAACGCTCGTCCGTGCTGTACCGGTGAAAGCCGCCGCCGAGATGGTCGTAAATGCCCCCCATGGCCATGTGGTCCAGGGTCGAACGCGCCATGCGCAGCGCGGCGTCGTCCTCGAAACGCTTCCAGACGCGCAGCAGCAAGCGAATGTCCATAGGATGAGGAAATTTGGGGGCCGAGCCAAAGCCGCCGTGCACCGAATCGAAGGCGCGCTCGAGCATGCCGGCGGCCTTACGCAACAGGTCGGGGCCGACTTCACCGTCGCTGCCTTCCAGTTGCAGCGCTTGCTGAAGATGGTCCGCCACCTGGGCCGAGCTTTGCTCGACCTCCGCGCGCCGCGTCTTCCAGGCGTCGGCCAGGGCGTTCAGCACGTGGCGAAAAGAAGGCCGGCCGTAGCGGTTGTCGGGTGGAAAGTAGGTGCCGGCGTAGAACGGCTTCAAGTCCGGCGTCAGCCACACCGACATGGGCCAGCCGCCCGCTTGCCGCGTCAGCAGTTGCACGCTGGCCATGTAAATCTGATCGAGGTCCGGCCGCTCTTCCCGATCCACCTTGATGCTGACGAATTGGTCATTGAGGAGCCGGCCGATTTCTGCATCCTCGAAGCTTTCGTGCTCCATGACGTGACACCAGTGGCAGGCGGAGTAGCCGATGCTTAGGAAGATTGGCCGGTCCAGCCGCCGTGCCAGCACCAGGGCCTCGGGCCCCCAGGGATACCAGTCCACGGGGTTGTGGGCATGTTGCTTCAGGTAGGGGCTGGTCTCATGAACGAGATGGTTGGCAGTTTCTTGCTGCTGGCTCATGCGCGGCTCCGCGAGGGGTGCAGGTGATCGCCGGAGTCTATCTTAGTAGGCTGGCAGCAAAGATATGATCGAACGAGGCCACCGAGAGCCGGGCGATGGCTCTTGGTGGCCTCCGCTTGAGCGTGCGCGGCATGTTTACTTGGAAGCAGTCCCATCCACCTTGAGGGTCAAGGCAGGCTCTTCGGCCAGGTCGGTCTTGATCTTCAATTGCCGGTGCAACTCGCCGCTCTTCGCCGGTTGATATTTCACGCGGATGAACTGGACCTCCTTGGACGCGGCAGGCAGTTCGGTGATCAGGCCGTCGCCGTCGCCCTCCACGGAGAGCACGCGAAACGGTTTGCTGCCGCGCACCACCACGGTCTTGGTGATGGTTTGGCCGAGCTTGACGGTTCCCAGCGGCACCGGATTGGGGGCCACGCTGAGCGTCGCCTGGACGTTGCCTTCGACCAGGATCGGCACCAGCGGGCTTTCCGGGTCGTTGGTCTTCAAATAAAGCTCTTGCTTGATCGCTCCGGCGGGCGCGTCCGGCTTGACGGCGACCGACACGCGGTAGCCCACCTGGCCGGGCTTGCGGTACAGCTCCTGGTAGCTGACATCCAGCGGCGCCCCCGGCTTGACCATCTCGGTGACGCGCCAATCCAGGGCGCCGGCATACTCAACATCGATGACCTGCGGACTGGATTTTTGCCCCTGGGCCACGACGCCAAGGCTCACCTGGCCCGGGTTGAGCACCACGTCGGCCCGGCTGTTTGCCAGCAACTGCAAGGTGGTCGCAGAATAGAAATTGGGAGCCGCAACGGTGACGTGAATTTCCACTTTTTTGGGACCCGTGAAGCGGCGCGCATCCATGATAATTTCGATCCCGCCCTCTTGTTGCGGCTGAACCGTCTGGCTGGCTTGCAGCACCGTGACGCAGCCGCAACCCGAGCGTGCGGTTATCTCCAGGGGGACGGCGTAAATATTGCGGAGCTTGAAGACATGATGAAGCTGCGTGCCGCGCGGCACATTGGCAAAATCCTTGGTGATCTCCGTCTTCTCTTTCTCGAAGAGCCTGTTTGCCCACGGTCCATCCGCCCATGCCGGCGTCGAGCCCAGAATCACAACCAACAATGCCGACGCAACGCTCCTCATGATTCCCTCCCCCTGTGGGGCCTCCTGCATCAGGCGAAAGTCGCCCGGATTCTAACGGCAATGCAATTCGTCGTGAAGGCGGGATTTGCTCAAAGCAGCAGACCGGAAAATTGCCAGCCCACGCTCAGCTTGCCCGGTCGGATGCAGATGACTTAGGTCATTAGTCATTCGTCATTCGCGAATGACTAATGACTAATGACCCTAAACCTTTAGCCCTAGCCATTGATTTCATTGGTCCTTACTGGCCACTTCCAGATTATCGGTGACCTTGTCCACGCCCTCGGTCGATTCCGCAAGTTCGACGGCGCGTTGTTTTTGAGCCTGCTCGCGGACCGTGCCCTTTAGCTCCAGGGCGGCGCCGGTTGCGCTGACCTCAATCTTTGCGTCCGTCAGGGCTTTGTCCCAGCGTAGCCGGGCCAAAACGCGGCCGGCAAGGTCGAGTTGATCGGCCGTGCCGCGCATCACCGTCAAGCCGCCCAATAGCTTGCCGTCCGCATTGCCGGTCGCCGCCTCGACCTTTTCCGCGACTTTGCGACCGACATGCGCCAGCCGCTCCGTATCCTCTCCCGAGCAGCCGGCCATGCAGGTTAGCGTCGCCAGGACCAGCCAGGAAGCGCGTCGCCTGTGTAGAGCGCCCATTCGCCTATCCTTGCCATGTTTTTCGCTGAATTGAGTTGACGCCAGCGTCTCGGCGAAGGAGTATGCCTTGCTAAGAAAGGAACAGCAAGGGCAATGCCCGTAGGTTACGATTCTGATCGAGACCGATTGAAACCAGTCAGCATCCTTGACCTACGTTAGGAGAGCGCCATGAAGTTTCAGGACCTGACCTGGCCGCTGCTGCAGCAAGTTTCGCGGGAGGGCACGGTTCTAGTCGCCCCCATCGCAGCCTGCGAGCAACACAGCCGGCATCTGCCAACCTTTACCGACACCATTCTGGTCACGGCCGTCGCCGAAGGCGTGGAGCAGCGTCTTCCCCGGCAAGTGCTGCTGCTGCCGACGCAATGGCTGGGCGCCAGTTCGCATCATCTTCGCTTTGGCGCCACACTGTCGGCGGGCGAGGATACTCATATCGCCCTGCTTTGCGACATGCTGACGCCGCTTCTGGACGACGGCTATCAGCGCCTGCTTGTGCTCAATGGGCACGGCGGCAATATCGATACCATGCACCTGGCCCTGCGCCGTTTGCAACCGCGTTACCGCAACCGCATCCTCACGGCAGCCTCCTACTGGGAATTGGCGGACCGGGAATTGGCCGCATTGGCGCAGGGACCGCGCAAATCTATGGGCCACGCCTGCGAGTTTGAGACGTCGATGGTGCTGGCCCTGCGCCCGGATCTTGTTCGCCGTGAAGAGATCAAGGACGATCCGCCTCGGGATGAAGCCACCCTGCGCGGCCTGTTCATCGCCGAGGACATGAAACAGCGCACCGATCACGGGGCAGTCGGATACCCCGAACGGGCCAGCGCGGAGAGCGGCCGCGCCTTCCTGGCCGCCGCGGTGCAACGCACCACCGAGGTCGTGGAAGGCCTGCTTCGTCGACGACTGCCCGAGTGAGTGCTGGCGCGGAAGTCTATCCGCGACCCCCAAGGGAGCGCGGCGAGTTTCAAGTACAGAGTACTGA
>DASZFN010001192.1:0-10578 GCA_035939715.1 Gemmataceae bacterium
GCCGACGCACTCCCCCGAGACGATCTTCCACAGCTTGACCAGTCGGTCACCGTAGCCCGCCGTGGCAAGCATCTGTCCATCCGGAGAAAAGGTCACGCCCCAGACTGGGCCGACGTGGCCTGGCAAGACCGAACTTAACCGGCGGGTTGGCACATCCCACAACTGGATCGTCCCCTCGTCGCCAGCGCAAGCCAGGAGCTGGCCGTCCGGGGATAGGCAAACGCCTTGCAGCTTGGCCTTAGAAGCTCGCCAGCTTGCCGTTGGCCGCTGCCCAGAGGCCACGTCCCAGAGCTTGACACGGCCCTCCAGGTGTGCCGCGGCAACCTCGGCGCTCGGTTTGCCGACCTGGCCACCGACAGAAACCAGGGTTCGATTGTCTCGGCCCAGTGCAAGGCAGTTGACCGACTGCTCGTGGCGGAGCACGTCCGCCTGCATGTCCGCGACGCGCCATAAATGGATGGTCCCGTCGCCCTGTCCCGTTGCAATATTTCGGCCATCCGCCGACAGGGCCAGACAACCGACCTCCTCGGCCAACCCACGCACCAGAGTCTCTTCGCTACCCAGAGTCCAAAGTTGCAGAGACCCATCCTCGCCGCAGGAAACGAGACGTTTGCCGTCCGGGAAGAAGGCCACGCCTGCAGCCGGACCGGTGTGGCGATTTCCGGTTGGCCGCCCTCCCCGGCTCGCTGGAGCTTTGGCCAGGGAATCCGTATTGCTGCCAGACTTGGCATCAGCGTTGAGCAGGGAACTCAATCTAACACCCGGCAGAGCGATTTCTTCTGCAATGCGGCTCGACAAATCCCACAACAGCACGCTGCCGTCATTGGCCCCCGAAGCCAGCATACGTCCGTCCGGAGCAAAGCTCAGGCTCAGAACGTAGGAGCGATGGCTTCCTACCACGGCCGGCTGCCCGCCAAACGGCGCCTTCCAAATCCGCACCCGCCCGTCGTTACTTCCCGAGGCAATGGTTTGGCCGTCGGGAGAGAAAGTTACCGAGAAAGCGCCGCTATCAGGATGGCGCAGAATTGCCAACAGCTTGCCCGAGGCCGGGTCCCAAAGCTGGATCCCCGCGCCGCCTGCAATGGCCAATTTCTTACCGTCGGGCGAGAAAGCGACGGAATAAATTGTCTCCCCCGGCGCGCCCATCCTGGCACGCTCCTGGTCTCTGGCCACGTCCCATAACAGGAGCGGTCCGCCTTCCTGCCCGAGCGCCAGCGTTTGTCCGTCAGGGCTAAACGCCACGGACGTGATCTTGACGCCTTTGGAGCGAAAGAGAACTCGCCCCTGACCCGATGTTGTGTCCCACAACCAGGCCGCTCCGTCCTCTCCTCCCGAGCCCAGGCGCTTGCCGTCCGGCGAAAACGCTGCCCCGACCACCGGACCGGTGTGGCCGCGCAAGGTCATGTATTGGCCCTGACCACATATGCTCAAGAGGTGATACCATTCAAAGCCGCGCAAGTCGTCCTCTCCTGGCCCAGGTCGATGGCCTTCCAGCAAGCGCATCGCTCGCGCCACTTGCCGCGCGTCCCAGGCCTGGTAAGCCAAATTCAGGTCCGCCGCGTAAAGATAGCGGCGGGCCAGCCGCTCGCGGCTTTCGGCCAGTTCTTTTCGTTCTTCCGCGATGAGCTGACTCTGTTGCGTGTCGGCCAAGGCCTGTCTAGTCTGTTCTTCCTTTTTCCAGATAACCACCGTGCTGACCGCCAGGCACACAGTCGCTAGGAGGAGCAGACCGATGGCCCCGGTAGTCATGGCCTTGTGCCGGCAAAGCCACTTGCGCGCCCGGTGGGCGAGCGTCGGTCGCCTGGCCAGGATAGGCCGGTCCGCCAGGAAGCGCTTTAAGTCCTCGGCCAGATCCTGAGCGCTGGCGTAACGGCCCTCCACTTCTTTTGACATGGCCTTGAGAACAACCGTTTCGAGATCGGCCGGGATGCCTTGGCGCAATCGAGACGGTGCGGCAGGTTCTTCAAAGGCGACCTTCCGATGCAACTCCTGGCGATCGTGTCCTGAGATGGCAGGCTGCAAGGTCAATAATTCGTAGAGGGTAGCGCCCAGGGAATAGATGTCGGCCCGGTGGTCCACCAGGCCGCGTTTGGCCAGGACCTGTTCCGGGCTCATGTAACGCAAGGTCCCCACCAGGTCGCCCGTCAGCGTCAGGCCCAGATCGGTCTTGGAAAGAGCCAGGCCAAAATCGGTAACCCACAGATGGCCCCGGTTGTCCATGAGCAAGTTTGCCGGCTTGATATCTCGGTGGATAATCCCTTGCTCATGAGCGTGCTCCAGGGCTTCCGCGGCCTGGATACCCAGTCGCGCCACCATGCGGAAATAGTCAGGATTCCCCGGCGATTGCTCCGGGGACAGGGGTGAGCTGGGGTGCGTGCTGTTGGCGTCCGCCTCGGGCGAAGCTCCATCTCCTGCCAGGGTCGACAGTCTTGCGGCCCGAGATTCAGCCGTAGCCGCTGGCACTTGTTGGCTTGGCGGCAAGTCCTCCCCGTCGTTGAAGCCCGCGCCGCGCCGCAGCTCCCCGAGAAGCTTGTCGAGCGATTGGCCTTCGATGAATTGCATGGCGAAGTAATGGACGCCACGCTCGAAACCGACCGCATACACGGGCACAATATGCTGATGATGGAGGTGGGCCGCTGCCTGGGCCTCGTTCTTGAAGCGTCGAAGCTGCTTGGCGTCGAGCATGGCGGCGAACGGAAGAATCTTCAAGGCCACGCGCCGGTCCAGAGAGAGCTGCTCCGCCTCGTAGACAATCCCCATCCCGCCCCTGCCGACTTCGCGCAGTAGGCGGAAATCCCCGAGTTGCCGCGCGACGGCAGGTCGAACGAGGCCTCGCAGCGGCGCCGCCACCCGGTCCAGCTGCCTGAGACCGGCAAAGTACTCCTCCAGGTCGCCGGCAAATTCTGGATAACGAGCCACGAACTCCTTCGGCTCCGGAGGATGGCCTTCCTCCAGTGCCTCCACGTAGCGGACCAGGATCTCCTGGAGTCGTTGTTCTCTCTCTTCAGAGTCCGCGGTTTTAGGCTCCATGGCTCGACCCAAGGTTCTTCTCCTCGAGCTGCTCGCGCAACTTCTTCAGGCCTCGGAACACAAGACCCATGACGGCCGGTTTAGTCCGGCCCATATGCTCGGCGACTTCCGCCAAGGACCAGCCTTTCAGGTGATGCAGCTCCACCGCCTTGCGCTGGTCGGCCGGCAGCTCGGCCAAAGCGGTCGCCAGACTGAGGAGCTGTTCGCGGTCCATGGCTTGCTCACTGGGAGACGATTGCTCGGCCGCCAGCCAGGCCTCCAGGCGCGAGGAAGACTGCTCGATGCCGGCCTGGAGCGATTTCTCCAGGCTCACATCCCTGGCCCCGGCGCTGAAGCGGCGCACGGCATCGGTTAGGTTGTTGGCAAGCGCCCGGCGCAGGAATACCGTTAGCTCGGCATCCGATTGCCCGCGGAATCCGGGCATGGCCTGGTATGCTTCCAAGAGCGTCTGCTGGACCACGTCCGAAGGATCGAGCTTACTTTGCAGTCCCGCGTCAAGCTGTAGCCGCGCCAGCAGGCACAGATAGTCGCGGAAACCCTCCAACGAACGGGTTTCGCCTCTGGGTTCCTCAGCCATTCTGGCCCACCTAAAGGAAAAGGCGTTGGACGTGAGAAAACGAAGCGCTCGGCGCCCGTTTTTGTCGACTTCCGAAACCAACATCTTAACCCAAGATCGGGACAAATTCAAAAAACTGGCCCGGAGCGCGCTTCGTTTTCCCCTCGCTAACGCCTTTTTCCACTAGGTCGCTGTTGACGAGCATATGGAAGGCCAATCGGCCCCGAATTGGAGGTTAGAAGCTAATAAGATCATGCCGACACGTAGTCTTCCTAGTCCGGACCGCTGAAAGACCCTTGGTGGTTGTGCTTTCCGTCACTCCGGAGGGCTTGTTCTCGTCTTAAAGGATGTCATCATGCCGCATTCCTGGCTCAAGAAGATTGGGAAGTTTACAGGTCGAACTGGCAAGCGGAAAAGGAACGGTATCCATTCATCGTTTCCCCACTATCGCAGACTGAATTTCGAAGTTCTTGAATCCAGGCTCGCGCCTGCTGTCGTCTCGACGTTTACCGCGGCCACGGGTCTGCTCAGTGTGATCAGCGATGCCGCGGATACGATCTCTTTGGCGGTCGATGCCGGCAGCGGAGACGTGCTGGTCAACAACAGCAACATGTTGACGCTGGTCAACAACGGCAACATGTTGACGTCGGGGCCGGCGGCGGCGACGGCGGTGCAGCAAATTCAGATCAGCGGCGGCACACAGAACAACATCTTCGATCTGAGCCAGCTCACGGGAACGCCGTTGCCCAACGTTACCAGTTTCACGGTGACCGGCGGCGGTGGCAATGACACGCTGATCGCGCCCGCGAACCAGGCGAACAGTTGGGCCTTCACGGGCCAGAACCAGGGCGGTATCGGTTATTACAGCATCGCTTCTGTCGAGCAAGTGAGCGGCGGCCTGGGTTATGCCGCGGGTGACGTACTCACTCTCCCGGGAGGCGGCGACGCCCAGTTAACGGTAACGTCGGTCGACGACAATGGTACGGTGACCGGCGTTGACGTTACCAACGGCGGCGCTTTCGAAAACGTGACGATGAATCCAGTAAGCTCGGTGGATGCCTCGAATGCAAATGCCAGCGGTGCGAACTTTAATCTTACCTTTGTGCCGATCTTTTCGGCGAGCAGCCCGATCGGTTTCACCTCGATCCAAAACTTGACGGGAGGCAATGTTGCGGACACGTATTACTACTCGAGCGCCAGTTCCTTTCTTACCGGCACGATCAATGAGCTGCCCGGCGGGAACGTGACCCTGGCCGGACGCGTGATTTCGATTCCAGGCACGATCACCACCAACGGCGGCGCCCTGACCATCAATTATGCCAACTCGCTCGGCAGCGATAACAGTGTCAGTTTCAGCGGCAACGCGGACACCGAAGGCGGCAACTTAACAGTCTACGCGGACACGATTTCATTGGATACCGTGTCCGGCCCGGTGACGCTGTCGAGCCGGCACCTAGCCGGGAATGCCGGCCTCTCGACAGGCAACTCGGGCAACATCGCCTTATTCGGGAACACTATTACTCTCGGCAGCTTCAACGGGTCGAATGGGAACGCTAACCTATTCAGCCAGGCGGACAGCCCTTTCACAGCGGGGAGCATCACGCTGACCGCATTGCAGAAGGCGGGCGCGGGCACGGGCAATGGGTTAAACATGCCTATTTTGCCCAAGCTCGATAGCAGTGCGGCCTCGATCACTGTGAACGGGGCCCAAGTCATGGGCGGCGTCGTGACGTTCTCGGCCGCCGCGGAAAGTTTGCACGTCAATTCCGACCCGGGAGCCTCCACGGCGGCCAAGATCATTCAAACCGGCATCAACTTCTTAGAAAACTTCAGCTTGATCGGCGGGTGGGCCCAGTCTGATTCGAATGCCCAAATCAATCTTGGCGCCAGCAGCTCGATCGTGGCGAGCAGCTTCAGCGCGACAGCTTCCGCGACTTCGGACGCAGAGACGGCGCCGACCGACATCATCGGATTCGGAATTGCCGTTGCGATCGCGAAGACCACGGCGGCGGTCAATGCAGCCGGAAGCATCACCACCACCACGGCAGACGCCTCGTTGCAATCCTTTGCGAATAACACGCTGCTGGCGATGGCCAACGAGGGTGGAAACCTTGGCGGGGCGGGCGCGGGCATAGCCGTCGCCGTCGAGAATTCGACTTCCACGGTCAACGTCGCCAATAGCGCCATCATCAACGTGACTCAGGGCAACCTGATCGTTCAGGCCAACACCATCAACAACAAAGCCCTACTGGCCGAGACGACGACCGGCAGCGACGGCAACATCGGCCTCGGCGCCGGCATTGCCTATACCAACGATGTCACGACGGCGAATTTGTCTGGGCAGGCAACCGTCGGGGGCGATGTCACGATCCAGGCCAACGAGATCAAGAACCCCGTTTTGAACTCCACCTTTTTCGGCGCGATACCGATTAATGTTGGCGGCGTAAGTGTCGCGGCTGGGGTCGGCACCGACGACACGGGCAGTCCGTTTACCAACCAGCAAAGCGATCTCTCCTCACAGTTGTGGGCTGCTCTGAAGAAGCTGGTGGGCGCGCAATCGGACAAAGCGCAGGCAAGCAGCCCGCAGGCCGCCAATCAGGCGCCGTCGTTTCAGGCGGCAGCGGCCGTTGCCGTCGACATGGAAGTTAATACCTCAACGGCTTCCGTCGGCGCCAACGCAATCGTGAGGGCAACGGGCAATGTCACGGTCGATGCCAACACCAACGACAGGCCCGGTGTCCTCGCCGGTTCCGGCATCTCTACGCCACCACCATCGAGCGGCTCGACACCCAGCTCGACTGAGTTCTCCGGTTCAGTGGCGGTCGCGATCGGCCTTTACAGCAACACCGCTACCGCCGACATCGACTCCACGGCCACTGTAGACGCCGGCCGCAATCTATCCGTCACCTCGGAGGCCCTCAACGACTGGCAGCTCCAGTATTTGGTGAACCTGTACCAGTCCGCGACGTTACAACCCAACTACCGCACGAGCGACCCAGGCGCCAACTCCCAGCAGGTCAGTTATGGAAACATCGTGGAGCTCAACGACCGACACACCGGCGGCGGCACGGTCGGCGATTGGTATAAATACGTCGGTCCCGGCGCGCCGACACTCGACCTGACTACGCAGGACTTCACGAACACGACCTACTGGCAGGACCTGGGCCCCGGTTGGTTGTTCAAGTTCAAAGGTTTTTTGGCGAATCTTACCACGTACTTCGATAGCAGCTTTGGAGCCGACAATAACCTCGCCGATTCCTGGAGTCAAGCCACGGCCTTGCCTTCCAACCCGATGGATAGCGGCGCCCAGTACGCCCTCGCCGGTTCCTTTACACTTCTGACCATGAATCAAACCAGCACGGCCTACATCGGCCAGGGCGCGCTGATCAACCAGGACACCAGCGCTAAATACGTTACGGGCCAACAGGATGTTTTCGTCCTGGCCACCGGCACAAACTCGTCCGTTGACCTGGGCGGCAGCGTGCAGTTCCCGGGCCTTACGGGCAGCACCAACGGAAACTCTTTTTGGCCCACGCCCTGGGGACGCGGCGGGGTGCTCGGTGTGAATGGCCCAGGCTGGGGAAACAAAGCCAGCCAAGGGGCTATCGGGGCGGCGCTCGTCATGATTCAGTACACGGACAACGTCACGGCAACCATCGACACTGGCGTCAAGATGTATGCCGACAGCCTGGAGGTCGATGCCGAGACCGCGGTAGGGAACATTTCCTCGGTCATCTCCGGAGCGAAGTCGGGGAATTTCGGATTTAACGGCGTCTTCTCCGTGGTCACCATCAACGACACGACGCTGGCCCAGATCGCCAAAGGCGCCGATATTGCCGTCGGCAAGGAAAATGTCGTCGAACCTTTTCAACCTCTCCCCGTCATTACCATCGGCAACAACCAATTCGTCGTGCCCAACCTTACGACGAGTGCCATCCAGGGCAACGCCTTGCCCGGAACCTTCGGAACCGACGCGGCAGGCAATCCCACCGACACCATTCCCGCCAGTGTGGTCGTTCAAGCTCATGATTCGACCTTACTTTTCAACCTGGCGGGCGGGATCATGTCGGCTTCGAACCTCAGTATCGGCGCTTCCGTCGCTCTCGACCAGGTGAAGCGCGACACGGAAGCTCTCATCGGAGATTCCAGCACCACAGCGGGAACCAACAATGGTAGCCCGACGGTCACCAGCGCTGGCCATGTGATCGTCGACGCCAAGAACTCCGGGGTTGTTGGCTCCCTGTCTCTGGCAGGTTTGCAAGTATCGGGCCCTCCCGACACGAACCAGGTTAACAGCACGGCTTCGTGGGTGCCGTCGGGCTTGAGCATCAATTTACCTGGCCCATCCAGCCAATACGGCATCGGGATTTGCGGCGATGTTTCCTACAATCAAGTCAGCGATACCACTCTGGCTTACGTGCAAGACGTTACGGTGACGGCACCCGATCTGGATGTTCACGCGACAAACAACTCCCTCATCGTAGCAGCCAGTGGGTCCGTAGCAATCGTCACCAGCAATGCGGCAGTATCCGTCGGCTTGGCCGGCTCCTACGCACAGAACATAGTGGAGGGCGCGACTAACTCATTTGTCGATAACTCCACCCTGACCCTGAGTGGCAATCTCACTGTCGATGCGACGGGCTCCGAACAAATCATTGCCATCTCTGCCAGCGGCTCGGTCACCCCGGCGGCCGCGAGCCAACAAGGCATCAACCTGGCCGGTCAAGTCAGCATCAACAGCATCGGTGCGGCGACGCGGGCGGAAATATTGAACCAGTCGAGCGTCACGACTGGCAATACCGGCAATGTCTCGGTGACGAGCACGAACAAGGACGGCATCTTCGCCGTCGCGGGGGCGCTGGCCTCCGGCGGCAAGGCGGGCATTGGCGCCGCCGTCGCCGTGAACTCCATTCCCTCCTCGGGCCAATCGGACTCCGTCCAGGCGAACATTCAGGACTCGGACGTTGCCGCAGGCGGCCTGATCAACCTGGATTCGGAATCGCGTCAGAGCATCGTCAGCATCACGGCGGCAATCGGTCTGGCCCAATCCGGGATGGCTGCGGCCTTGGCGATATCCAACAACACCATTTCGCCTAGCACCGAGGCCTCCATCCGGGGCGAGAAAAAGAAAGGTGTCCAGGCTGGAGGAAATCTCAGCGTGAGCGCGGAGGACACGTCCACTATCTTCGCGCTAGTGGGAGCGGGCAGCGGTGGCTCGACACAGGTTTCCCTCGGCGCCGCTATTACCAGCAACACCATCACTGAAAACGTTCAGACCCAGATCGAGAGTGGACTCGTGAGCGCCGGCGCCGTCACTGTTCTCGCCCATGGGAGCGCGAATATTCTGTCGTTCGCCCTGAGCGGCGGAGGAGGGAATGGCGCGGCGGCAGGTGGTTCATACTCCGGCAACACGGTGGGCGGGAGCATCCTCGCCGCTGTCAGCAGCGGGGCCGTGGTGGCGTCTACCAGCTCCGTGGATCTGGAAGCGCACGACGACGACAACATCGTCTCGGTCGCGGGCAACGGCGAGGGGGCTAGCAACCTGGCTATCGGCGTCGCTGTTTCCGTAAACAACATCAACCCGACCGTGCAAACCGACCTGTCGGCGGCCCAGATCACTGCTTCGGCGGTTACGGAGCTGGCGGAAACCAGCTCGCAAATCACCTCCATCGCGGCAGCCGGTGGCGGATCAGGAGGCGTCGCGGCCGGTGGCGGCTTGTCACAGAATAACGTCAGTCCGACCATTCACGCCGATATCATCAACTCTCAAGTCACCGCGGCGACGGTCAGCCTGCTGGCCCAGACGACCGCACAGATTACGTGCATCGCCGCGGGCGGCGGCGGGGCAGCCGACCTGGCGGCGTATGGCGCGGATTCGGCCAATATCATCGGCGGCTCGATCCTCGCCACCATCAGCGGCAGCACCGTCAATGCCTCCACCTCGCTCAGCCTGGAAGCGCTCGACGCCGCCACCATCTTCTCCGTGGCGGGCAACGGAGAAGGCGCTGAGGGCGCGAGCCTGGGCGGATCCTTCTCCCAGAACTGCATCAGTGCGACGATTGAGGCGAAAATCTCGAGCGGACAGGTGACGGCTCCCGTAGTTAGCCTGCTGGCGAAGAGCGACGGCAACATCAAGGCGATAGCTGTGGGCGGTGCCGGCGCGGTAGGGCTTGCAGCCAACGGCTCTGATGCCGCCAACACGATCGGCGGCACCGTCGCGGCATCCGTTAATATGGCCGCCACCGTTACAGCGGGATCCTCCCTGGACATCGAAGCTCACGAAGACGCGTCGATCTTCCTGTTCGCCGGCAATGGCGCCGGTGCCGTGGGCGCGGCCGTGGGCGTCGCCATCGCCGACAACACCATCAACCCGACCGTTCAGGCACAGGTTTCCGCGGCGCAGGCAAGTGCTCCGACGGTCAGCATCCTGGCCGCGACCGCCGCCCAGATCAGCTCGATCGCCATCGGCGGCGCCGGCGCTGAGGGCGTTGCGGCTGGGGCCTCGATCGTCGACAATGAGATCGGCAGCACCATTGACGCTCACGTCTCGGGCGGCTCGGTCGTAAGTGCCACCAATGGGATCACGATCACGGCCACGGACGTGTCGAGCATCTCGGCGGTGGGTGGAGCGGCCGGCGGTGCCGTTTTCGTCGGCGTCGGCGTGGCCTCCACGACCGCCGGGATTCACGATACGGTGACGGCTTATGTGGATGCCTCGACGGTCACGTCGCCGGGCGGCAACATTACGGTGTCGGCAACGTCGACGCCCAGCATCACATCCGACGGGGTCGCCGGCGGGGGCGCTGCCGGCCTGGGAGTGGCGGCTTCCGTCGCCAATGCCACTATCGCCACGACGACCGACGCCCACTTTTCGCATGGCGCGAACGTCAGTGCCGGCGGCGGCATCACGGCTCAGGCCCAATTTGTGCCGACTACAAATATCGTGGCCGGGGGCATTGCTGGCGGTTTCCTCGGAATTGGCGCCTCCGATG
>DASZFN010001193.1:0-3442 GCA_035939715.1 Gemmataceae bacterium
CGGCCCAATGTGCTGACCTCTGACCTCTGACTTCTGACCTCTGACCTCATACCGCACCGCGCACTGCACCTGCTCTTCAATCTCCGTCCCAGGCCGAATGGTGCGCTGCGCCGCGACGACCTCGCCATCACCGAGCCACGACTCGAACAGATCGAAGAAATGCACGCCATGTTCAACGAAGATGCCGCCGCTCTTGCTGCGGTCCCAGAACCAGTGCTCCGGCGGCAGGCTTTCATCCGACGCATAGTTCTCGAAGTACCCGTGCAGGAACTCTCCGAGAACTTTCGTCTGGATCAACTGCCGGACGCGATCGGCCAGCGGGTTGTATCGCTGCATCAGGTTGGCCACGAGCAGTAGGTTGCGCCGCCGAGCCAGCGCGATCATCTCGTCGGCCTGCTGCACATTGATGGCCATGGGCTTTTCCGAAATGACATGCTTGCCCGCCTGCAAGGCCGCCAGCGCCTGCTCGTGATGCAAGAACGGCGGCGTGGCGATGTAGACCAGATCGATGTCGTCGCGCTGAATAAGAGCGGAAACCTCAACGATATCCGGTACACCGAAGCGGTTAGCACATGCCAGCGCCGCCGCGCGGTGCGTCCCCGCCATACCGACCAGCCGAACCCCAGGAACCTGCACGAAGTGCTGAAGCGCGAAAAGCCCAAACCCACCGCAGCCGATCACGGCCAGCCGAATCTCATCTGGCCCCATTGCGTCCTGACCCCTGACCTCTGACCCCTGTCCCCTGACTCCTGCAACTAGCGGGGGCGGGGATCGAACCCGCGACACGCGGCTTATGAAGCCGCTGCTCTAACCACTGAGCTACCCCGCCGCCCAAACGCACTTTGCGATTTTACGGCCACAGCGCCTGCCCAGCAAGGGACCTTGACTGCAGTCTCAGCCGAGCCCGCGCGCGAAGAAACGGCGAACAAGAATCTCGAAAAAATAACCGAACCCACCCAACCGCACGCCGACATTCAATCCGCACGCAGTCCTCCAGGCGACTGACGCCCAGTTGCAGCTGCGGAACAAAAAATCTCAAGAATTCTCAATCTTTGCTCCAATCGTGCCCCAATTCCAGCCACAACGCAACTGCCGTCGCGACAACTGGTTGCGTCGATCCAGTTCCCGGCCAAAAACCCCGCCCCCATTTGCCGCCCCCATTTTTTCGCCGTAACTTGTTGTGCCATAGAGCTTTCGGAAAATGAGGGCGGCGCAACCCACTCACACACCCCCTCCACTCCAGGTGGCGAACCTGGTTCGTGCCCGAGCGACTATATCCGCCACAAAGGTCCCTATCCACAGGGCTCGCGTCAACCATAGCTGTCGGGGACCTCATTCAGACAGGCAACAAGGCGACGAGTATCGTCAAGTGTGTTGTGAATATGCGGTGAGACTCGCAAATTGCCGCGTCTTTTTGCAATGAAAATGCCCGCCTCTTGCAAGCGGCTGCGGATTCCTGCGTTCTGTGTCTGATTGTGGTGCCCAAGGGACCTTCCTCGCTAGCGCGCCGCCACAACCATCCGCAGTGAACAAACCGCAACCCCGCGATTCGCGGACATCTGATAGAATTCTGTAAGGAAACCGTTCATAAGGCTCTGTCCAATCGTCTGGGGACGAAAAGATGAATAATGCAACACCAGACCCTCAAGCCGAGATAGCTGGCCTTCGTGCCGAGTGCGACCGATTGCAGGAGCGCGTGCGCGAACTCGAGTTGCGGCACGAACAGGATCAAAAAACTCTGGCAGAGCTTGAAGAGTGCCGCAAGGCCTTGTACGGGCTGGCAAAACGAATGTTCAGTGACCGAGATCTGCACCTAACACCTGAAGAGGTTCAGGATCTCCTGGCTGGTAAGGATTGCCTTCCGCTCGACGCATTCATTGAAGAACTGGAAAAAACCGCGCTAGGAAGGTGACAATGCCCGCTCCCTTCCATGTCACCTACTCAGGCGTGGTGCGGTAGGAACTGCAGGCGCTGGCTGAGCGGGCGCGCGAGCGGGGCATCGCCGAACGCTTTGTCGCGGCAATTCGTGCACTTGATCGGCGTCTTGCATCTGATCCCTTGTCCTTTGGTGAGCCTCGATACCATCTACGTGAACTGAAACTGCAGGTGCGCGTCGGTGTTATCTCGCCAATCGCCGTCACCTACGCCGTCCATGACGAACTGCCGTTGGTGTTTCCTGGGATATTCGGACTGCTTGGGTAGGCCGCCATCTGCCTGCCGCAATGAGCCACAACCTTGTTGAGCGCCATCCTCACACGGTGGAAGTCACCCCCTCTCACCGCGTCACGTTGTTCCAGTTAACGAACGATTCCTGTATCTGCGACCAGCTCAGCGTCAATTCGCCGGGGAACTCCGGCCGGCTTTGCACGCCCCACGGATTGAACAGCGTCACCGTCCGTTCCTTGATATCGACGCTCATTACCGCATAGCAGTGTTTCACGACAACCTTGTTCTTCTCCGTGTCCGCCTTGGTTGGCTTCGACGTGAACGTCAGCTCGTTGCCTGCCTGGTAGGCCCTGACGACCGCATCGAAATCCAGCGACTGCCGTATCATCGCATTGCCGCCGCTGACGACCTGGGTAGCCCAGCCGGGGTTGCCGCTTGAGCCGACGGCGGTGTAGGAATTCTCGGCCTTGGCGTGCAGCCAGCCCGACTCCGCGAGCTGGGCGTACGCCTTCTCCGCCAGCGGCACCCATAGCTTGAGGTTGGGATCTTTCGGATCGTGCTTCACGTCGGCAAAGAGGAAGTGCCTCTTGGCATCGATCGGCAAATATCGGTCGACCGTGACGCAGTCGAACCCGCCGTCGTGCTGGAACAGGACCGTATAGGTGTCGTCACCGTTATCGACAAACATCTGCCGGATCACGTTCGGGTTGCGCAGGGCAATCTCGGCCAGGCTCGCCAGGTAGTAGCAGTCTCCTGTCGTGCCCTGCTCGACGTCGCGGTAGTTCACTCCCTTGCCGAAGAGCGAACCCTCCACGAGCTGGTAGCTCACGCCGCTCTTCCCTGTTGCGGGATGATCCATGCCGAGGAACCACTTCTTTACGAGCGATTCGAGCTTTGCCGCCTCGCTGTCGGCTTCCAGGCTGCCCAGCTCGGCTCCGAGGTAATGCCCGTTTGCCGGGTCGCCGAACACTACCTTGCTCGCCAGTAGACGCACGTAATCGGGCATGGCCAGGATGCGGCCGAATGCGACCAGCGTCTTGAGATCCTGCAGTTCCTCATCGCTGACGCGGCCGTCTTTCTCCACCTGGCGGAAGATCTCCAGAACGTCACTGCGATCCAGAGCATGGTCGCGGCGGAAAAGCGTGCCGGCCAGGTCACGCACGTCCTTGTCTTTGAGCAGGTCGAGCGGCTCCGTGTTACTGCTGAACTCCTTGGCGCCGTTCGCCTTGGTCCAGACGATGTAACCGTTCTGGAAGTCCGTGCGACGCCCGCCCTC
>DASZFN010001194.1:0-2658 GCA_035939715.1 Gemmataceae bacterium
GCGAAATACCTCTAACCTCTGTGGCACGGTTCTTGCTTTCGGTTGTGCGTAGCAAACCCAAAGCAAGAGCTTTCGGGGGCATGCCATCGCCGCCGAGAGGGACGAACTTCAATTCAGGAAAACCATTGTGTCCAAGCGAACCCTGACAACAGGAGGTGTGCCCATGCACAACCGGATGACCCTCGGTGTGGTCTTTCTCGCGGGATTTGTGGCGGGAGGCCTGGTTCTACTCGTCCATTCACAGGAGTCCAGAACGAATCCCCCCAACGGCGACGCGCCTTCGGACGCAGTGGCCGAGGTCCAGACCCCGAGAGAAGTCCCCGTGGAGCGGCCGGAACAGAAGAAGACCGCTCACGACCTCTCCGACATCTTCGCCCCAAGCAAAGCGCTGCCCACTACCCAGGCGCTAGCCAACCAGACGGATCATGGTCAGATGGTCGGTTTCGACTTCTATCGCGATCCCCTCGGGGCTATGAAGCCGGGGACGACGTTTGAGGATATCTACAAGGCCGGTGTGGCAGCGAAGCCCAAGGTCATGGCGACCCAACGAAGGCTCCTGGAGAGCCGCTATATTCTCCAACCGAAGCTCGACCCGGCCGCCAAGATGTCGCGTGGCAAACCGCTTGCTGTGGGGCCAACCGCCAGGCTGCCAAACGGCGTGGACTGGCAGACGCTGGCCGCCATGAGCCCGGAGGAGATCCGCCAGAAGGACATTTTCCCGTACAAGGCCCTGCCGCACCCCGCGCAGGGAGGCGGGCTGGGCGGCCAGGTTTTTCCCCAGATGCAGATCAAGATGTTTCCCCGCTTGGAGCGCTACGATGTCGAGTTCGACCTCCCCGAAGTCTTCCTGCCCGAATTCCCGCCGGCGATGTATTTGCAGAACCGCCCTGAACTGGGCGACGTGTCGCGCGGCGAGGTCGTGTCGATTAACAACTACTACCGTCTGTTCGCGGACATCCTGACGGCCGTGCAACTCGACGGCTTGCGTCTGCTGGTGACGCCGTTTCCCCAGGAGGAGTTCAACCCGACCAGCGACCGCAAGACAGCCCAGCCAAGCCTGGGGGTAACCTGTTTTGATTGCCACACTAACGGGCACACCAGCGGACAGTTCCACATCACCCCTGACGTACGGCCCGAGCAGCGCCGCCAGCGCCTAGATACGGTGAGCCTCCGCGGCGTGAACAGACAGCACATTCACGGGTCGAAGCGGAGCCTGCGCTCGGTCGAGGACTTCACAGAGTTCGAGCAGCGCTCGGCCTACTTCAACGGGGACGAGATTCACGCCATCAAAAAGGGGATGAACATCCTAGACCGGATCCAGGTCACGCACATGGCCCAGATGCAAAACATGCTCGACTTCCCGCCGGCGCCCAAGCTGACCCTGACGGGCCATCTCGACCCGGCCAAGGCTACGGAAAGCGAGCTGCGGGGAGAGAAACTGTTCTTCGGCAAGGCCGAGTGTGCCGTCTGCCACCCGGCGCCGTTCTACCTCGACAACGAGATGCACGACCTGCACGTGGAACGCTTCCTGAAAGACGAAGCGGGCGACGGGCCGATGAAGGCCTTCACTCTACGGGGCATCAAGGACAGCCCGCCGTACCTGCACGACGGCCGCTGTCTAACCCTCGAGGACACGGTCGAGTTCTTCAACCTCATCCAGGTACTCAAGCTCACCAACCAAGAGAAGGGGGACCTGGTGGCCTTCCTGCGGCAGCTTTAGACTGCGGGGTCTTGGCCTGCCACTCCAAACCGATGAGAGTCGGATCCCTGCCGGGTTTCGCCTTACCGAGCCGGGCGTTTGCGTACTCGTCCGTTTCCTCGTTAGCGAGCACAAGTATCGCGGTCCAGACCGTGAGCGACATGATCCGGGGAATTCCAGCGACCGCGCGTCAAGACCGAGAAAGTGAGTTCAACATGACGCAGCGAGAGATGAGTCCAAAGGAGACGATCCGCGGAGAGATGCGTTACCGCCCGCTCGGGCGCACTGGGGAGAACGTAAGCGTCATCGGGCTGGGCGGCCACCACATTGGCCGCCAGAAGGACGACAAGGACAGCATCCAGATCATCCGCACAGCCATCGACGCTGGCATCAACTTCATGGACAACTGCTGGGATTACCACGATGGCGGCAGCGAGATCCGAATGGGCAAGGCCCTGAAAGACGGATACCGCGAAAGAGTATTTCTCATGACGAAAATCGACGGCCGCACCAAGGAGGAGGCCGCCAAGCAAATCAACCAGTCACTCAAGCGCCTGCAAACCGACGTCATCGACCTGCTCCAGCACCACGAGGTCCTTCGCATGGAAGACCCCGACCGCATCTTCGCCCGAGGTGGGGCGATGGCGGCCGTGCTGGCAGCCCAGAAGGCAGGCAAGGTCCGCTTCATTGGCTTCACCGGGCATAAGGACCCGCTCGTTCACCTGAGGATGCTGGAAGTGGCCGCACAGCACGAGTTCCGCTTCGACACGGTGCAGATGCCGCTCAACGTCATGGACGCCCATTTCCGCAGTTTCGGCCGGAACGTGCTCCCTGTGCTGGTACGCGAGGGCGTTGGTATCTTAGGCATGAAGCCGATGGGAGACGGCCTCATCCTTAAAAGCAAGACAGTGACTCCAGTCGAGTGCCTCCACTACGCGATGAGTTTACCCACATCGACC
>DASZFN010001195.1:0-6583 GCA_035939715.1 Gemmataceae bacterium
GACGATTCCACGGTCATTGCCAAACAAAACTAAAACGTGTACGCACTCCCAAAGCGGCCGATTTCCAATCCTGGGATTGCCAGTGCCTCCAGTTCCTTGACCACTTCGTCGCGATTGCGCGCCTTGATGTGGACGGCAATCACGGCCACTTGCTTTTTTAGCTTGCGCACCTCGGCTGCAAAGAGGGCCGGCGTTAAATGTTTGGAAGCATCCGCCAGCCAGGCCATGCTATTCGGAAAGCTCGCTTCCAGAAAAACGGCCTTCAGGTTGCGCGCGGCGTTGGCACGCTCCCAGATCAACTCGGTCGGGCCCGTATCCGAGACGATCAGGATCGCCGTCTGCTTGTCCTGGATGAGAAAGCCGAAGGTCGGCACCACGTGATTGACCGGGATCGGCGTTATGCGCAGACCTTCCAGGTCGATCGTTTTGTCGGCCTGCAACTCCTCCAGTTTCAGAAAGGGATCGTCCGGCGTCGACATGCTGACGAAATCCGGCCAGACGCGATCGTTAAAGATGTCCTTGCGCAGCGACTCGAGCACGGCGGAGCTGCCGTAGATGGTTACGCTGTCGGGGGTGCCGCTCTCATAAATATTTTCCACAAAGATCGGCAGGGTGCCGACGTGGTCGATGTGCGTGTGCGAGATCAGCACGTGCTGGACGCGCGTCTGCTCGGCGGGAGTGGCCGCCAGCCCGAGACTGCCCGCATCGACGGCGACCGTGTCGTTGATGAGATAGGAAGTCAAGTACTGGAGCTGACCCTCGCCGTGCTCCGACACAGAAGATGGGACCAGCATGATCTTCACGAGCCGATTTCCCTTCTCTATGCGACATTTAAGTTAAGCACCTTTTTGCCAGGCGTCAATTAAGAAACCGGAGAGTCTACGCAGTCTGCTGAAATTGACGTTGGCGGACGAGAGCTTGCAGGCGCGTAGCGAACGGGCCAAGATTAAGGAGCGTGCCGGGATTGCCGCCTGGGATGAACTACGCCCGGAGGGACTTGAACCCCCAACCTATGGTTCCGAAGACCATTGCTCTATCCAGTTGAGCTACGGGCGCTTCACGCTGCCGTGTTTGCTATCCTACCAGTCCGGCCGTTTTGCGTCCAACGGCGGTCACTGCGGCCCCGGAGAAGATCATGACCAAGCAAGAACTCCAAGCCTATGGTCCGGCTGTTACGGCCCTCCTTGCCGAGGAACGGCTGATGCCGCTCGGCCCAGGAAAGCCGAACGAGGTCATGCGCGCCCAGCTTGGGGCAGGGACGGCTGAGGATCTCTTTGCCGGACAGGCCATTCGGGACCAGGACATGGCCCAGGCGTGCCTGGCCGGGCTCTGGCTCTATCACGATTTTCTCGACGAGTCGCACACCATCAGCCAGGCGATTGCTTCGCCGAGCGGCAGCTACTGGCACGGCATCCTGCACCGCCGCGAGCCGGACTTCGACAACGCCAGATACTGGTTCCGCCGTGTGGGGCGGCACCCGATCTTTGATCCGCTTCAGCAGGCCGCACGCGCCCTGGCCCAGGTGGAAAAGCCGCCGGCCTCCGCCGGCTTCTTGACAGACCAAGCGGCTTGGGATCCGTTTGCGTTCGTGGACCTGTGTGAGAAGTGCCTGGCCGGGACGACGCCCGGTGCGCGGCTTTGCCAGCAGATCCAGCAACGTGAATGGGAATTGCTCTTCGAGCATTGCTATCGTCAGGCGCTTCGATAACCAACGTCCGCTTAGGGGGCATTGGCCATTAGTCATTCGTCATTAGCCCGCAGGCACAGACAGACGGCCGCGGCGCGGTGACCTTGGAATCGACAATTCGGCCGTTGGACGGCGAAAACGGACGCGGATTTCTCTGCTTGGAGCGCTCTTCGGCTTCTTCTATAATGGATGAGGATTCGCTTGTGGAAACTCTCCTTGGGTCGCGGGCTAGCGTTCGGAATCTGGATGAAGATCGTCAACTTTCCTCACCCGTCCTTGCGTCATCCGGCTGTGCCCGTCAAGGCCATCGACAAAAAGATCCAGGCTTATGTGGCGGAAATGCTCGAGCTGATGTACGAAGGCAAGGGTCTCGGCTTGGCCGCGCCCCAGGTGGCTCTGCCGTACGAGATCTTCGTCATGAACCTGAATCCCGACAACCGCGAGGCACAGAAGATCTACATCAATCCGCAGATCAGCGAGCGCAAAGGTTCGGTCGAGGGCGAGGAGGGCTGCCTGAGCTTTCCCGGCCTTTACGCGAAGGTGCGCCGGGCGAAGACTATTCGCTGTCAGGCCTATGACCTGAGCGGCCAGCTGGTAGATCAGACGGTGTCCGACCTGGAAGCGCGGGTCTGGCAGCATGAGGTCGACCATCTGCGCGGCGATTTGTTCATTGACAAGGTAGGTGCCATCGTCAAGATTACGATTCGCGGCGATCTCAAGAAGTTCGAGCATGATTTTCGCCGCGCCCAGGAACGCGGCGAAATTCCACCGGATGCCGACCTTGAGAAGCTGCTGACCGTGCTGGAGGGGCAGGCTTAGCCTGCCAGCCGCCCAATGCGTCTCGTCATGATGGGGACCGGCACGTTTGCCGAACCGACCTTTGCGGCTCTGCTGGCCGGCCCGCATGCGGTAGCTGGTCTGGTCACGCAGCCGGATCGCGTGATTGGCCAGGAACGTGGCTCGACACGCCAGACGGGCCGCAGCCTCAAGGACATCGCCGTCGAGCACAACATCCCCGTCTTTCAACCGGAGAGCATTAACACGCCGGAAGGCGTGGCCGGGCTCAAGGAATTTGCACCGGACCTGCTTGTGGTGGCCGCCTATGGCCAGATCTTATCGAAGGATGTCCTGACCGTGCCGCCTCGAGGCGGTATCAACGTCCACGCCTCGCTCTTGCCAAAGTATCGCGGGGCCGCACCGGTGGCGTGGGCGATCTATCACGGCGAGCAACGCACCGGGGTGACGATTATCCGCATGTCCGTGGCCCTGGACGCGGGCGATATCCTGGCCCAGGAGGCCGTCGACATCGGCCCGGAAGAAACGGCCGGGGAACTGGAGTCGCGGCTGGCCCAGCTCGGCAGCAAGCTGGCGGCGAAGGTCGTCGAGCAAATGGTTCAGGGCAACCCCGTGGGAGGCAAGCAGGACAAGAGCCAGGTGAGCAAGGCCCCGAAGCTCACCAAGGAGCACGGCCTGATCGATTGGAACCGGCCGGCTCCTGACATGGTGAATCACATTCGCGCCATGCAGCCCTGGCCGACTGCGTACACGTTTTGGCATCGCCAAGGGCAACCGCCATTGCGGCTGATCCTTCTCAAGGCGGCAGCATTGGCCGATGCTAACATGCCGGCTTTGCCGCCGGGCCAGGTGATTATGCAACCGGACTCTGCCCGCCTGTTTGTTGCTGCCGCACCCGGAAGCCAGGTGGAAATCCTCGAGCTTCAGCCCGCGGGCAAGCGGCGCATGACCGCGGTCGAGTTCTTACGTGGCCGGAAGGCGCAACCGGGGGATTCTTTCGGGGACGAGAAATGAACTGACATGAGCTGGCTAAGTTCGGTTAGAATTACCTTCCAGAAGGAGATACCGCATGGCCAGCCGATCGAAGACTGAACTGGCGCAGGAACGGCGCGATCCCGTTACTTATGTCAACGGCGTGCCGATCTTGTTTCAAGGCGAGCCGCCACTTCGACCACTCGAATGGTTCGGCAATGTGCCCCTTCTCTATGACGACGATGATGAGGTGGAGATGGGTGAATCGAATCTGCATGCGCAGAGCAATGTGATCATCTACGTGTGCCTGTGCAATCATTTTGCCGGCCGCCCCCAGTTCCACGTCTTCCTTGACATGAATCTTTACTATCGCCCAGAGGGTTTGCCTGAATCGCGGCCCACCCCCTTTGCGACTCCGGACACCATGGTGGTGGAGGCGTATGAGCGGCTGGATGAATCCTTGACCTCCTACACTATCGGTGAGCATGGACCTGCTCCGCGCTTGACGGTCGAGGTACTGTCGCGGCGGACCTATCAGCCGCGCGATCTTCAGGAAAAGGTCCAGGTCTACAGTTACCTGGGCGTCGAAGAATACATCTTGGTCGATGTGACGGGAAAGTTCTTGCCGCAGAAACTCTTGCTCAAGCGGTTGCAAGCCGATGGCACTTACAAGGATGAACGAGATGCCGATGGGGGCGTTACCAGCAAGTTAGGGTTCCGAATTATCATGGACGACGACAGCCGGATTCGCATCATTAACACCGCCACGGGCCACCGTTACGTTCGGCCGTTGGAAGCAGAAGCCGCAGCCACGCAGGCTTGGCAAGCCACGGAAAGAGCCCGGCAGTTAGAAGACGAATTGGCGCGTCTGCGCGAGATTATTGAGAAGCAACAGAAAGAAAAGAACGGCTCGCCTTGATCCATATGGCCAAGAAACTCTATATCGAAACCGTCGGCTGCCAGATGAACGTGCTCGACAGCGAGCTGGTCGTAGGGAGTCTGCGCCGGCAGGGGTATGAGTTGATTCATGAGGCCACCCAGGCCGACGTCATTCTCTTCAACACCTGCAGCGTGCGTCAGCATGCCGAGGACAAGATCTATAGCGCTCTGGGCCGGCTACGCTCGCACAAGCAGCGGCACCCGAGCAAGATTGTCGGCGTGCTGGGCTGCATGGCGCAGAAGGATCAGGAACTCATCCGCCGGCGGGCGCCGCACGTCGACATCGTGTGCGGCACCGGCCAGTTGGCCAGGCTGCCCGAATTGATTGCCGAGGTTGAAAGGACCGGGCGGCCGCAACTGGCGCTGAGCCTGGATCGCCAGGAGGCCTCCCGGCTGGATGTGGAACGCAGCTTTGAAAGCTACGATCCGCTGCGCGAACCGTCGATGCGGCCGTCCCCTTATCAGGCGTATGTGCGCATCATGATCGGCTGCGATAAGTTCTGCACCTACTGCATCGTGCCGCAAGTGCGCGGCCCCGAACAGAGCCGGCCGCCGGAGCACATCGCAGCCGAGGTCCGCCAATTGGCCGGCGAGGGCTGCAAGGAAGTGACCCTGCTCGGCCAGACAGTGAACAGCTACAAGTACGACCGTGCGGACGGCCGCCGCGAGCGTCTCGCCGACTTGCTGACGCGCATCCACGACACGGCCGGCATCGAACGCATCAAATTCATCACCAACTTCCCGCGCGACATGGGCGACGATCTCCTCGATGCCGTGCGTGAGTTGCCGAAGGTCTGTCCCTATCTCCACGTTCCGGTACAGTCCGGCTGCAATGAAGTGCTCAAGCGCATGAAGCGCCTCTACACGGTGGAGTATTATCGCGACATGCTGGCGCGCTGCCGGCAGCGCGTGCCGGGGGTAGCGATCAGCAGCGACTTCATCGTCGGTTTTTGCGGCGAAAGCGAGACGTCGTTCGCGCGTTCCTGCGACCTGGTCGCAACAGCCGGCTTCAAGAACAGTTTCATCTTCAAATACAGTCCGCGGCCCGGCACCAAGGGAGACGAGCTTTACGCCGACGATGTGCCGGAGGAAGTCAAAAAGCGCCGCAACAATGAGCTGCTGGCGATTCAAAACAAGGTCAGCCTGGCCGATCACCTGAGCCGAATCGGCGCGGTAGTCGAAGTGCTGGTTGAAGGGCCAAGCAAGACGGCACTGAAGCAGGACCTGGGCCATGGACCGATCCAGCTCACCGGCCGCACGCGGACCGACCATATTGTCGTGTTCGAGGGAAACCAACGGCTGATAGGAAACACCGTATCCGTTCGTGTTGCAGAAGCGACGGCTTTCACGCTGTTTAGCGCTGTTGAAACATCCGAGCAGGTCGTTCACGATCAGGCAACTGTGGCGCAAACGGTGGCCCCTGCTCAGGCGAAATATGGTCAGCGCCTTGGTTTGCCTGTATTGTGAGGCGCGGTCCGACTACCCCGGCGATCATGCACCTCGACCAGCTCCGCCAATTCCTGGAATCCGCGGACCAAGCGCGAAGTCTCCTGCAAAGCTGGAAGTTACACGACCTGGAGCGCGGCTGGCGCAACCTCGTCCACCTGGCCCGAGCCGTTGGCAACGAAGCGCTGCGCGATCTCAGTCCCGCGCTGGGCCGGTTGCTGCCGCGCTGCTCCGATCCAGACATGGCGCTCAATAACTTCGAGCGCTTCCTGGCCCATCCCGGCGGCGCGCGGCTGCTGCCGAATTTGCTGGAGCCGCGCAGCCGCATTCTGGAGACGCTGCTGCAACTGCTGAGCACCAGCCAGTTCTTCAGCGACCTGCTGGTGGCCAATCCGGATTATCTCGACATGCTGCGCGTGCCGTTGCGGCGCAGCCCCAGCCAGCAAGAAATGCAAGAGCAACTACAAGCCGACGTGGACGCGGCCTTCGAAGATTCGGCGGTGCTGCGCGCCTTCCGCCGCTTTCGTCAGCGGCAAACGCTGCGCATCGGCAGCAACGATATTATCCGCGACCGGCCGCTGGAGGAAATCACGCGCGACATCTCGCGCGTCGCCGACGCGGCTCTGGAGGTGGCTCTGCACACGGCGCTGCGGCACATCGGCGCTCGCTTCGGCCGGCCTTTCACCGGCGACGGGCAGCCGGTGCGCTGCGTCATCCTGGCTTTCGGCAAGCACGGCGGCGAGG
>DASZFN010001196.1:0-2032 GCA_035939715.1 Gemmataceae bacterium
TGCGGTTATTGGGTGTCCTGACGCGCGGCGCGGGACCGATTTTCCGTAGGCGGCTGAAACCGCAACCTGAGGCAGTTTCATCTAGGCTCCTATGGTGAGGCTCCTTCGACGCCGAAGATCCGCTGCGTAGAGTACTTATCGCCAACTGCGATGGCGTCCTTATAGGACGCGGAGTTGTACAAAGCCTGCAATTTGTCCAAGTTCTCGAATTGCACAACGACAACGCGGGGAGCGGGTGCAGCGCCTTCGTAGGAGATGGTCTTGCCGCCGCGCACAATGAATTTGCCGCCCGCGTCGGTAAGGGCTTTCGTAATCAGGGGTAGATATTCCTTGTTGTATCCGTCTTGGTCCTTGATTGTGATCTCCGCGACGTTGTAGGCGGGCGGCTTGGCCTGAGCATGTAGGGTTTGGACCGCTGCCGCGCCGAGCGCAGCACTCGCGATCATTGCCAGCCCGACGGTGATATGCCGATTAATCATGTTCCCCCCGATTTCACGGAAAACGCAGGATACTGTAGCAGACCTGCGCCGGCTCGCGAGGATTATGAAAATAACCAATTAGGGTTAGTAGCCGGGGCTCGCCTATTCCCTCAGCCGGAGGTAGTCGGCTGGCACCCGTAGGACTTTTGCGAGCGCCTCCCTCACGTGGCCCCGTGCCGCACCAGCGCCCTTGACCAGTTCGTCTGGCCGATCGGGGTTTCAGTCCGCCCCACGATATCCCATACCTCGGTGTGAAACCCCCCAGGGTCTCTGCGGCTGTTGGAGGCTCTGAGCGGGGGCAAGGGGCCGACCTGCCGCTGGCGCCTCCCTGGCAGCGAGCGGTCCTGCCGGAAGTCGGGCGACCAGAACCGAAACGCGCAACTCAGGTTTCGATGACGAGGACGGGCGCCTTCCGGTCGCCATCCGCCTCTGGTATCCTGTGATGTTTTACCGGGAAAGGGCGATCGCGAGATGCCTCGCCGAACGCTCGGAAAGGAGGTATTCGACGAGCTGGCACACCGGCTCGCATCCCGAAACTCGGGTCCACAGTCGGCCAAAGCGCCGGGTGCGCCCTCCGATCTTCCGAATGAGGGCGTCAGGACACCAGAGCCTAACCTTGGCACCTTGCTCCACCTCATCTCTATCGGCGTTGTCGCAACAGCGACCGTCGTCGTTTTCTTTGGCCTCGGCTTCTTCTTGCTTGCAGGTCCTAGCGAAGGATTGACGCTCGATCCCCGCGCCCGTGACCGCGGCGTCGAAATCGAACCCCGGCGCCCCGATCCTGTCGCCTCGCCGGGTTTGGATACCGCACCCTCCACCGTCCAGACGCCCGCACGCTCGGTCTTCCCAGAGGCGCCTGATGTCTTGCCGCCGGCAGGCAAGGACACGGTATCGGGCTTGGCCCCCGCTGCCGACACGGGAGCGCCGAACGCAACATTCGATGGGTCGTCCAGCCAAGAGCAGCCGGGGTTGAGGTCGAACGCGGACGAGGCCACACTCGCCACGCCGACCGGGGTTACCCACGCGGCCTCGCACCACAAGATGGCGCCTCTGACGGGATCCATTGCCAATCAACTGAACCATGAGGAACTCGCCCACCTTCAGACAGGTAGCTCAATGCCGCCGCCAGCCCCCATGGGCGGGATGCCGCCACCGGCCCCAATGCCCAACTCGCCGGCGGGAACCAGCTTGCGATTTCCTGACCGGGCGCCCGGACATTTCATTGACCGCCGGTGAGTAGGATCGCCTGGCTTGGCGATCATGATCCGGCCGGACTAGCCGAGCGGGAGCGGCGTCGAGGTGATCCCCCCAACCCGGCGCCGCTCCTTCCCCCGCTTTTACACTAGCGGGCTGTGCGCGCGGACGGCGGCAGAGGACAACCGCGCCATTGGAACGGCGCTCACTGGCCCTGTCCCGCCGCATGACCGAAACGACCGCCTGCCCCGCCGATCTGTACGTCGGTCCACGCTTCAATCGCCTTCAGCCTGGGCAATGAAGTCCGCCGGGCCGCAAACGGGCTGATCGGCGATGACGGTGCGACGAAAAGGGCCAAA
>DASZFN010001197.1:0-6852 GCA_035939715.1 Gemmataceae bacterium
CTGGTGCAATGTTCCAGCACCGCGTCAATATTGTCGAACCGGGCTGGGTTGGGATTGAGAGGGAAGCCGTATTCGCGCAGCAGTTGCAGAGCCTCCCAGTGCGTCTTGACGGCAACGCCCTCGACGGCGCCGAGTGAGTAAACAAACAGGCGCAGGCGGCGCTCGGCCGAGAGACGGGGATCGAGCAGTTTGAGCGAACCGGCCGCGGAATTGCGCGGGTTGGCAAACGGCTCCAGGTTGCGGGCAATGCGGTCGCGATTCAGCCGCGCCAGCTCGGCGCGCGTCATGTACACTTCGCCGCGCGCCTCCAATAATGCCGGCGGCTGGCGGGCGCGCAGGCGCAACGGCAATTCCCGGATCGTCTTCAGATTCTGCGTGACGTCGTCGCCGCGCTCTCCATCCCCACGTGTGGCGCCCACCTTGAATAGGCCCTGCTCGTAGGTGAGCGAGATGGCCACGCCGTCGATCTTCAGCTCCACCACGTACTCGACAGGCTGGCCAGGGAGAAGCTTGCGCACGCGGCGATCAAACTCGCGCAGCTCCTCGGCGTTGTAGGTGTTGTCGATGGAGAGCATCGGCTGACGGTGTTTGATTGTGACGAACCCCACCACGGGCTGACCGCCGACGCGCTGGGTTGGACTATCCGGAGTGATGAGCTCGGGGTGGGCTTTTTCGAGCGCTTCCAGCTCTTTCAGGAGAGCGTCGAATTCCTTATCGGAAATCTCGGGCCTGGCCTCGACGTAGTAAAGATAATTGTGGTGATCGAGGAGGCGCCGGAGCTCCTCGGCCCGCCTGGCGCTCGCAGACATAAGGACTCTCCAGGGGCGATGGTGAGAAGTCAGAGGTCAGAAGTCAGACGTCAGAGGTCGGACCTCTGACCTCTGGTCTGCCGTTGGCGGCTTAGGGAGGAATTGTCCCCCTGGGAGCGCGCCTTTTTCAAGCTGCGGACGCGATCGAGGCCCATGCTCAGAAGAGCAAAACCGGACATCACAGCCAGTTCATAGAGGAGCCATTTCCAGCCATCGGTCCGCAAAGCGTCGCGAAACGCCGAGGGCGGTGGCGGCTGACCAGCCTGTGCAGCTTTCTCCTCGAGGGCGGGGATGACCCCGTAAGCCAGCGCTGTCGCCACAAAAACAAAGCTGGCGAGCAAAAGCAGTAGGTAAAACGGATTTCTCGGTTCAGACTCAGACATGCGTACAGCGGCTCGTAGTCAGCCTCCGGAGACCCACGGGGCATCGACAGGCTGGTAGCTCACTAATTCCGCCGGCTTGAACCATAAGGCGATTTCCGCAGCTGCGTTTTCGGGACTGTCGCTGCCGTGCACCAGGTTGTTTTGAATGCTGAGAGCGAAGTCACCGCGCAGCGTACCGGGACCAGCCTGCGTTCCGTCGGTCGGACCCATCAGATTGCGCACGACCCTCACCGCCTCACGGCCCTCCCAGACCATGGCTACCGTCGGTCCGCCCGTGACAAACTTGACGAGCGCTTCGTAGAAGGGCTTGCCCTTGTGAACGGCATAATGCTTTTCCGCCAGCTCGCGGTTGGCCTGGATCAGCTTGAGGGCGGCCAACCGAAGCCCTTTTGCTTCCAGACGTTGGGTAATCGCGCCGACAAGCCGGCGGTGCACACAATCGGGTTTCAGTAAAACCAGGGTCTGCTGCATGGCCGTTCCTTTTCCTGCCGGGGTCGTTTGCCCTGCCAAATTACAGCCGGATCAATTCCATCATCTTAGCAAAACCGGCACCGTAGAACGGAATTCATTCCGTTCAGCATCGGGCCGCTCTCCGGCTGCTCCCAGTGCTGAACGCAATGAATTCCGTTCTACGGAACTGGGAATGGCAGCTAAGCGGGCATTTATGAAAATCTTCACAGAATTTTCTCGCGTTTGCCTTGGCGTTTCTGTACAACACCTGGGACTTGCTCGCAGCTATTCTCTCCGTTTTTCTACCATCTTTTTTGGGAGACCGATTAATGAGGCGCAAGGGGTTTACACTGATCGAACTGCTTGTAGTCATCGCCATTATTGCCATTTTGGTCGGCCTGTTGTTGCCGGCCGTGCAAAAGGTCCGCGAAGCGGCCAACCGCATGAGCTGCCAGAACAACCTGCATCAGCTGGGGCTGGCCTGCCATAACTATCACGATGCGTACGGCAAATTCATGCCGGGAACAAATCTCGCCAAGGTTCAGAAGAGCGGCACATTCATGACGGGGCCTGCCGTCGTGGCGGGCAAGGGCTTCTCCATGTTCGAGGCCATGTTGCCTTTCATCGAACAAGACAATATCTACGTTCAGCTGGACCTGGTTACCGACCTGACCAATCCGGGCAACCCAGGATTTAACACCCAATACGTCAACTGCCAGACTCCCGACGCTCCCGGCGCCTCCTGGATCAAGACGCTGGTATGCCCTTCCGACGTGGTCGCCAAGCAAGTGACCTTCACGACCGCCGGCCAGACTTTTTACTTTGGGACCAACAGCTACGGCGGCAATGCCGGCCAGCGTTCGGAATTCTGGAACACGATGACCCAGGACGGCATGTTCTACATCAACAGCAAGGTCAAGATTGCCGATGTGCTTGACGGACTGAGCAATACGCTCTTGATCGGCGAACGGTTCCATTATGACCCGGCCTTCGACCAGATTAACAAGAGCGGCTGCGGCGCCATCGGCAACTGCACCGGCTGGGCCTGGGCCAATGCCTTCGGCGGCTTTGACTACATCTTCAGCGCCGCCGTGCCGATCAACTATACGGTTCCTCCCGGCATCACGAGCGATCCTACCTTTTTCTACATCGACAACCGGCTGAATGCGTTCGGCAGCGGCCACAACGGCGGCGCCAACTTCGCCATGGGCGACGGCTCCGTCCGCTTTATCTCGCAAAACGTTGCTCTGGTCCAAGTGCTGCAGCCGCTCAGCACTCGAGCCGGCAACGAGGTGGTCAATCAGGATCAATACTAATTCAGTGTGCACGTATCTGCCGCCCCTTAGAGCGTTCGGAAAAAAAGGGGACAGGACCTCCGCGCAAGCAAGGCCCTTGCTAGCGCGTCGGGCCAAGGTGCAGCCGAATTGCGCACGGTCATACGTTATGGGTCGAGGACTTTACCTATGTTTGTCAACTGGCGATCTGCGATTATGGCGTCGGCTTGTTGTCTGTCGCTGGCGGGCCTCGGTTGCAACCAGGGCCCTGTTTACGAAATGAACAAGGACGTGCGTGGCACCCTCACGCTCGACGGCAAGCCCCTGGTTAATGTCAACGTTCAGTTTGTTCCTGAGCCGAAAGCCAGTCAACCGAACCTGCAGTGTCCGTTGTCGATGGGCGTCACCGACGAAAAAGGCAATTTCGAGCTGGTGTGCGATAACGGCAAGTCAGGCGCGGTCATTGGCAGGCAGCGGGTCGTGGTGCCGCAGGGGCGGGAGCAGGGGAGCGACCAGGACGATGCCGCCACCCCGGCAACAGGGAAGGCCGGCCAGATCCCTGCCGTGTACACCGTTGCGGCCAGGAGCCCGTATTTCGTCGAGGTGACCGGGGACCAGCACGAATACAAGATCGCGCTTTCCTCGAAATAGCGGCGCTTACTCCTTGTTGGCCAGCAGCCAGATGTTGCGGTATTGCACCGGGTCGCCGTGATCCTGCAGCATGATGGGCCCCGCTTTGCAGGGATCGCCGCCTCGCCCCGCACGCGTATTGGTTTTCGTGATCTTCAGCTGGTCGTGAATCTTCACGCCATTCTGATAGACCGTGATTACGGGCGGTTCTACTTGCTTGGCGTTTTCACACTTTGGCGATTGGAATTCTATGTCGTAGCTTTGCCAGATGGTCGGCGCCTTGCAGGCGTTCACCAGCGGCGCCGCCACCTCGTAGATGGCGCCACAGTCATTGTTCTTGCTCTGTAAACCGTAGCTATCCAGAACCTGCACTTCATAACGCCCTTGCACGTAAACGCCGCTATTGCCCCGCGCCTGCCCCTTGGCGTTTGGCTGGTAGGGCACGCGAAATTCGACGTGGAGCTTGAAGTTGCCGGCGAACTCTTGCTTGGTCATGATGTCGCCGCCGTGGACTTCCGCGACGCCACCCTCGAGAATCTTCCAGCCCGGCTTGTCTTTGCTGTCGCGCTTCGTCCAGAGGTCGAGACTCTTGCCGTTGAACAGAATAATCGCTTCCGGAGGGGCAGGCGTGTCTTTCACGTCTTCCTTATCTTCCGGCTTGGCGATTTTCAGGTCGCTGATATCGCCGTACTGGGCACGGGCTGAGTCCGTTAGGACGAGAACGAGAAGGCCGGCGCAAATCCAGGAAAGCATGCGTAACATGAGTGATGTCCTCCGCGGCCAAAAATGATCCTTTGCTACGATACGCGAGGGAAAAGAAGTTGCCAGTCTTCTGAATTTCAAAGCGTTTTTGCTAGACAAGTCAATTTGTGCCGGTTATAGTGGAAAATCTGGCTAGGAACAGAAACTGCAGTATTCAAACCAAACAGCATGCCCTCTCGTCTTGGTGGCGATACACCGTGAGGTTGCTTCCCATGGGACTCCGTCCAACCCAGCCGCGACGATTCTCGCTTGAACTCGAGGCGCTCGAGCAACGCCTGGTGCTCACTGCACCACAGCTCACCGTGCCGCTCGATCCGTCCGCCGACCGCTATGGCGACCAGATCGTGACCATTCAGGCCTATCAGGATAGCAGCCGCGCGGCTTACAGCATTTTTGACACTGGTGCGACAGCGCTCACGTTCTCGGCGCACGACCAGGCGGTATTCGCCGGGTTGGGGCATCCCATTCCCATCAAAATCCCCGGTGGCGCACACGGGCAGGGTTATAACGGTCCCATTACCGGCGACGTATCGCAACCTGGAACGATCATGGCCACGGGATTGGGCTCGACCACGGTCACCCTCAACCCGAGCGGCGCGCCTAATTTCAACGCCCAATTTGGCGCGGGCAGCGCTGCCGTACCGGGCGCCCAGGCCTTTGTCGGCACGGAGGACGGCAGCCCGAACATGCCCACCGTTACGGGCACGCCGATTCTGTACGGTGGCACGTCCGGCCATCCCGGCCCCTATGCCGCCCTGGTGAACATGAACGGCGCCAACTTCGATTTCACCAGCACCGTCCCGGGCTTGCAGCTTTCCCTGCCGAACCTGAGTTTCGTCGACCCCGGTACTCAGTTGAGCGCGGGGCAGGACACCACCCAGCCGATTACCATTCCCATGGTGCTGGTCGGGCCGGCTTACGGCACGGCGCCCAACGGCGTCACCCAGGCGCCCAGCCCGGTACAAAACAGTGTTACGGTCGGTATTGCCGGCAAGTCGGTGGCGGGACGAAGTTTCCTCTTCGACACCGGCGCCCAGGTGACGGTGATTTCCACGGCGCTGGCGCAGGCGCTCGGTCTCGATCTCACGCATCCGACGACCACCACGAGTGTCACGGGAGCAAACGGCAGCACGCAGGCGCCCGGCTTCGTCCTGAGCACCCTGGATCTGCCGACCGCGGACGGACAAACAATCGAGTTCACCAATGTTCCCGTGTCGGTGCTTGATGTTGGCGCCGGCATCGACGGCATCCTCGGCATGAACCTGTGGGACCACGCCGTGCAGATGCTCTATGTCCAGGTTGGTCCGGGCGGGCCTTCGCTTACCGTGACGTTTTACACGAATCCCCCGCCGCAGCCGCCTGGCGGTTCCGGAAACCTTGACCCCATCCTGGGTCCGCTGGGCGGCGCTGAGGGCGGCAACAACCTGCCGGGAGTCAACTTCTACAACGGCATGATCAGCGGCAAGGTCTATTACGATTACAATGCCAATGGCTCCGAGGATGGCGGCGAACTCGGCATTGCCAACCAGATTGTCTACCTGGACATGCATGGTTCGGGACATTTCGATCTGGGAGATCCGTCCGTGATCACCGATCCCGCCGGAAACTACACGTTCGCGTGGATAGCGCCTGGAACGTACACGGTCAAGGAATTGCCCTCACCAAGCCTGGTTGTGGTTTCGCCCGCTTCCGATGCGATCACCGTGCAGGTGGCGGCGAACGCCGGCGTCACCGGCGTGGATTTTGGCGATCAGCCTACCCAGTCGGGTACCCTCGCCGGTTTTGTGGCGAGTCTTTATGGGCAGATTTTGGACAGAGCCCCAGACCAGGCAGGTCTGAATGGCTGGTCACAAGTTTTGAGCCAGGGCGGGCCCGCCCAATCGGTCGTGCAAGGGATCTGGATGTCGACGGAGCATCTGAACCAAGAGGTCGCCGGTATCTACCAAACAATTTTGCACCGTGCCGCGGATGCCGGCGGCCTGGCAAGTTGGGTCCACGCCATTCAGCAGAATGGCATAAGCCTGACGGACGTGAAATACGGCTTACTTTCCTCGACCGAATTTCAACTGGATAACGGTGACAACGCATCCTTTGTGCTCGCCCTGTACCAGGATGTGCTGCAGCGCAACCCCGATGCCGCGGGGGCGGCAACCTGGATTCAGAATCTGAATGCCGGTATGAGCCGCAGTCAGGCCGCCAAGGAGTTCCTGAGCTCCGACGAATATTATCTTCGGAATCTGGACAGCCTTTATGTCACTGTGCTGCACCGTCAACCCGATCAAGCCGGCGAACGGGCCTGGCTGCAACAGCTTCAGCAGAAACTGGTTACGTTAGACGCTGTCGAACAGGCTTTCCTCTCTTCCTATGAATTTCTGAACTGGTCTAACCGCAACGGCAGCTAGTCCTTAACGAAGCGAAGCTGCCGCTGATCGGCGGCAGAATTTCATAAAAAACTCGAAATCTCTCGGTGTTTCCGGGGTTTGAAAAGGTGTCGACTTTTCGCAAAACCCGAAGCCAGGAGGGATTTCGAGTGAACGCGACTAT
>DASZFN010001198.1:0-18535 GCA_035939715.1 Gemmataceae bacterium
GCCTTCTTAGCCCTGGCCCGAGGATTTGGCCGAGGAAGGGGCTTGCCGTCTTCAACGTACCATTCCAGCATCACGCGCAGGGCATCCCGGATCATTCGGCGTGCCGACTTCAGCGTCTTTCCTTGACTTACAACCCCAGGAAAATCAATTATTTCTACAACATACCAGCCCTCGTCCTCGTGGTTTCGGTAGTAAGCTGCGTGATATTCCAGCACACTTAAACCCTTTCAAGCTCCGGAGGCAAGGATGAAGGTTCCGGCTGGCGAGCTTCGGACATAGAAGCAATATAGCAGCGCCGGGGCGGCGCGAAAACGCTATCGAGGGCTGTCGCGCGCGGCTTAGGGCTCGAATGCCAGCAATTCCTCCAGATGAACGCGGACGGACTCCGCCAGGGCGTCGAGATGATAGCCGCCTTCCAGGCAGCTCACCAGCCGGCCCTGGGCGTGCGTTTTCGCCACGTCGAGGACCTGCCGGGTAAGCACGGAAAAGTCTTCCACCTCCAACCCCAGAGAACCGACGGGATCGCGGGCGTGAGCGTCGAAGCCCGCGCTCAGCAGCACCAGTTCAGGCTTGATCTTGTCCGCCGCCTTTTCCAGGACGCTGCGGAAACGGCTGTGGTAATCCTGCCGCGAAGTCCCGTAGCGGACGGGCGCATTAAACGTGTGGCCCAGGCCCTTTCCCTGGCCGGTTTCGTTTTCCGCCCCCGTGCCGGGATAGAAGTTGTTGCCGTAGCGGTGAATGCTGTAGAAGACGACGGCTGGATCGTCATAGAAGATGTCTTGCGTGCCGTTGCCGTGATGCACGTCCCAGTCCACGATCAGCACGCGGTTGAGCTGGTGCACGGTCCGGGCATGCTGCGCGGCCAAAGCAATATTGTTGAAGAGACAAAATCCCATGCTATGGGTTCTGGTCGCGTGATGGCCGGGCGGACGCACCAGGCAGAGGGAGGTGTGGTCCTGGCCCTTGAGCACGGCGTCCACGGCCGCCGTGCACGCCCCTGCCGCCGCCAGTGCCACCTTGAACGAGTCCGGGCTGACGACGGTATCCACATCGAGATGCCGGCCGCCATGTTCCGCCACCTGCTTGACCTGCGCCACCAGCTTGGGTGAGTGGAGTTTGCCGACCGTGTCCTCGGCAAGCGGTTCATAGTCGCCGCGGCGGCAGCGTTTTGCCAGACCGGTCTTGTCAAGGAGTGCCGTGATCGAGCGCAGCCGGTCGGCAGTCTCGGGGTGCTGGCCGGTGTCGTGCTTGAGAAACAGCGGATCGCTATAGAGGATAGTCATGCGGGTACTCCTGCTGGCGGAGGTTTGAACAGCGCGCGCGGCACGCCGATGTCCACCAGGTGAACCTGGCCCGTCCAGTCGCGCGAACGCGGATTGGCATAACCCTTCTTCAAGGCGGCAAAGGTCACGGTGTGCTGGGCGCGAATGGTCGGCTCGGTCGCTTCCCCCGTGTCACAATCCAGGCCCGACGGGATATCCACCGCCAGGACACGAGCGTGGCCGGCGTTGATGGCTTGCAGCACCGGAGCCATCGGCCGCCGCACCGGGCCGACTAGGCCGGTGCCGAACAGAGCGTCCACGACCCATTCGGCGCGGGCGAGGTCCTCGGAGAATTGTGCCGGATCCACGGCGCCGCCTGGGAAAGCTGTGACCGCCAAACCGGCTTTCTCGATCACCCGGTAATTCGTGGCGGCGTCGCCCATCAAATCCTCTGGCCTGGTAAAGAGAAGGACTTGCACGCTCACGTTCCAGTTGTCCAGATGGCGGGCCATGACAAAGCCGTCGCCGCCGTTATTGCCGCCGCCACAGCAGACGATCACGCGGCCATGAATGCCCAGCGCCAGGAGCAGTTCTGCGGCGCCGCGGCCGGCATTCTCCATGAGCACGATCCCCGGCATGCCGAACTCCTCCATGGCCCGGCGGTCCAGGCTGCGCACCTCGTCGCGGCTGAGAAAAATGGCAGTCATGGCTATCGGCTGATCCGCAATCCCTGGCCCTGGAGAAGGGTCTCTACTTCCGCGCGGGTGATCCAGTTGAAGTCCCCCGGAATGGAGTGCTTCAGCGCGCTGGCGGCGACGCCATAATCGAGGGCTTTCTGCAGGTCTTTATCAAGCAGGCCGTGGATGAAGCCCGCCGCGAACGAGTCGCCCGCGCCGAGGCGGTCCACAATTTCGACTTCATAGCTTCTGGTGCGCAAGACTGTGCCCTGGCGATAGGCGATGGCCGTCCAGCTATTGCGCCACACCAACGGGTTGTCGCGAAGAGTGAGCGCCACGATCTGCACGGGAAAGCGCCGTGCTACCAGGGCCGCGACTTCCTCGTAATCCTTCCCTTTGATTTGCAGGACGCGCTCGATGTCCTCCTCGGTGGAAATAAGCACGTCGCAAAACTGCATGAATTCGGTCATCCAGCGTCCTGCTTCGCTAGTGCTCCACAGCTTGGCGCGGTAATTCAGATCGATGCTGATTTGCAGACCGGCTGCGCGCGCGGCGCGCAATGCCTCTCGCGTCGCCTCGGCGGCACTGCCGCTCAGCGCCGGAGTGATGCCGGTAACGTGAAACCATTTGCCGCCGGCGAAGGCGCTCGACCAATCGACCATTCCGGGCTGGATCTTCGAGATGGCCGAATCCTTGCGATCGTAGAGCACATTGCTGGCCCGCGGCGCAGCGCCAAATTCCAGAAAGTATACCCCCACGCGGTCCTGGTCGGTCCAGACGATGTGATCGGTCTGGACGCCGGCCTCGCGCGCGCGGTTGGCGATCAGGCGGCCGAGGGGATTGGTGGTCAAACGCGACACCCAGCTCGCCGTGCGCCCCAGGCGGGCCAAACCGACGGCTGTATTCAGCTCGGCCCCGCCGGCGAACATCTCCAGGCTAGTCGCCTGCTCCAGGCGCCGGAAGCCCGGCGGATGCAGGCGAATCATCGACTCCCCAAACGTAACGACGTCAACGGGCATGATTTTCCTGTTCGGCTCGGGCTTGTTTAACGACGGCGACATATTGGCGGGCCAGGTCGCGGATGCGATTGAAATCCCCTGCCGCCACCGCCCTGGGGTCGACCAGGTGCCCGCCCACTCCCAGGCAACAGGCGCCGGCCTTGAGGAATGCAGCGGCCGTCGTCAGATCGACGCCGCCCGTGGGCATGAGGCGAATTTGCGGCAGCGGACCGCGCAGGGCTTTGAAGAAGGCCGGCCCCACGACTTCCGCCGGAAAAACTTTGACAATATCCGCTCCCGCCTCCCAGGCCGCCAGGATCTCCGTGGGCGTGAATGCCCCCGGCATCACGAGCTTGTCGTAGCGCTGACACAGGCGGATGACTTCAAGATTCACCGTCGGCGCGACAATGTACTCGGCGCCGGCAAGCAGCACCGCACGCGCCGTCTCCGCATCGAGTACGGTCCCAGCGCCGAGCAGTACGCGCTCACCCAGGGCCAGCTTGACCTGGCGGATTACGTCAAGCGCGCCGGGCACCGACATGGTGATTTCCACCACATTCACGCCGCCATCCGCCAGGGCGCGACATACTTCAAGCAGTTGCCGGCCGTCCGGGGAGCGGACGACGGCAACGATGCCGCACTCGAGCATCTGGTGAAGCTGGCTCTCTTTGCTCATGCGTTAATCCGGCGTTGACCGCAGAAATCGTGCTCTGGGCTATTATGGACGCTCGGCCGGAGAGTGGAAAGGTCCCGCTTTTTACGCCAAGGGCGTTGCACAACACAGCCCAGGGTCGCGGCAGCGCACCCTGGGGGGACCAGATTCGCCAGGTTCTTCTACCCCGAAGGCGTTGCACAAAGCCAATGGACGCGTTTTGTCCAACCCTTTCAGGGTAGATGACGCGGGGCAACCGATGTCTTCCCAGGGTGCGCTGCCGAGACCCTGGGCTGTGTTGTGCAACGCCTTCGGCGTAGAGCCAGGAGACCTTCTACAGATCACCCTGTCCCCTTTTTCAACGGGCTGCTACGGCTATTTGCGTTTTTCGATGAGGGATTGCGATTTGACGATCGTGTTCTCGGCCGGAAAGGTGTGAAAGGTGGTCAGCATGAGGCAGTTGGGCCGGGCTTCCACGGTGACAAAACCGAGCGGCGCGATGGCCAGGCGATTGTTCGGCTGAAAGTTGACCAGCAAACCGCGGCGATTGCCGTCGGCCACCAGTTCGTCATGGACGTGCAGGTAAATATCGGGCGGCAGCGTTTCCACCTGGAAGCTCATTTGATAGTGGACGCCGTCCGCACAAAGCAGGCTATCGCAGTGTTCGCCGCGAATGCGATGGCTGAATAAGCGCCGTCGTTCGGGGAGCGGCTGATCGGCGGCCGTGGCCACTTCTGTCAGGAACACATCCCGGTTTTCCCAGGTGATTACATGACCCGTGCGCGTGATGCGCACGATCAGCTCAAAGTCATCGCGCTCGACCTTGCGCAGGGCCAGGATATCGAAGAACTCGGGATGGAGCGGCCGGCCATAAAGCTGGAAAACCAGATCGCATACCCGAGGCCGCAATAATTGAACGCTCATAGCCACTCAACCTGGCATCTCTCCACGTCGCAGGACTTTGCCATTCCCGGATTATAGGCACGGCGTTTCGGGGCCACAATGCATATTCCAGGACAGGCAGGGGCCGCCACAGGCGGCGCGTGGAGTCGCAAACGATGGGGAAAACTTTAACGCGGGCGGTCGTGGCTGGTTGTGTGCCATGCTGTCGCGGCCCCGGCTAAGCAGAAAAGTAGGCAAGAACGTGCTGGGGCTGCGAAGGCATGCCACCCGAAGATCGATAAACAAAAAAGGGGAGAACCCAGCGGTCCTCCCCTTGCCCCATTGCGGTGATCCAGGATCTCTACCGTTATTGCCGGTCCCGGGTTCTCGGCTCCTGAAACACCCTCGGCCGGCATCTCCCTTCCGGGCAACCGTCACTGAGGGAAGTCGAGTTGCACCTGGACCTCTTCACCAGCGCGAACGGCAATGTTCTTGCTGGTCGTGAAAGTGCGGCCGTTACGAACGATCTCGCCTTCCAGCGTGTAGTGGAACTCTTGACCCGGTTCGAGAGTCGGGGAAGCGAATACGCGGGTCGCGGTGGTTGACTTGGTGGTGTTGCCGTCGATCAGCAGCTTGGCTTCGGCGGGCAGACTGACCACGATACGGGCCGGAGCGGGCAGCGAAGCTTCTTCGGTAGCCGGCTTCGGCGGGGCCTTTAGCTGTTCGCCCTTGGGCGGCGTCGGCATCGGCATGGGAGCGCCATCGTGAACCGGGCCCATGTAGCCGCCATTGCAGCCGTATGAGCTATGTCCACTGCAGGCATAGCCGTTGCAGCCGCCATTGCAGCCGTGGCAACGATGCCGAGCATGGCAACCATGTTCGCGATGATGCCGGGCATGGCAGCCACAGCAACCGTGCGAGCGGTGGTGTCCGCCGTTGCAGCCATGGTAACTGGCGCCGGCGCAGCTTGCATTACAACCATGGCACCGATGGCCACCAAAGGAGGGCGTCTCAGCCCCGCCCGTGAGTGCCATCATCAGCACAATACTGTACATTCTGGAATACCTCCAACAAAAAACAGTTAAGAATCATCCACGCACCGAGAAAAACCTGTCCGCCATCCGGAGCCTGGTGTGGGGACCGGCTATCTTCTACAAACCATGCCGCTGTTAGGTGCTACGGCTCAGAGGATCCGAAACCAAGTTCGGGCATAGAGTTGCGCGTTCCGCTGGAATCCAATCCCTGACACGCATAAAGAAAAAGTTCTTTCTTTGACCGTTCCATCGCGCTGGAGAGTCACGTCAAAATTTACGAGATGAGTGGAATAGTAAAGTTGGAGAAGTGAAGAGTCAATAGTAATCTGGGATGGATGGATGATTTGTAAGCAAAACGCAAGCATTTTTTGCGATTTTAGCCACATGGGGGGGGTGGCTCAAAAAACGTGGCAAACTGGCAAACTCAGTTTATTCTGTGACGTAAGGCTAAATGGCTTTTGGTCTTACGACATAGACTGAGTTTGCCAACCCCTGGCAAACTAGTTGGCAAACTGGCAAACTCATTTCGCGGGTGCACTGGCCTTTTATTGTGACGGCCGAATTGTTGACCTGATTTGGAAAATGGCACTTCTTTGCGCTATTTCGGTAGAGCGCCGGAACGACTCGATGGATTCATTGCTCGGACTAGTGCGTCCTACCAGGAGCCAGACGATTGGAGAGCGAACTTTACACAATCGCCGCTTTTCCTTGACGCCCAATGACCTGAGAAGCCGGCCTTTCGCGTATTCCAGCGTTGGCGCAAGCACTGGCTCATTCCGCGTTCTCCATGCACCAGGTTGATAAAATAGCAAGCGAGGCGGCTTTTCTGGCGTTCTACTTACAGCTAATCTGCGGATCGAGTATCCTTGAAGCGGTAGAACCACCGTTTGATTGGCATCACTGGAATGGGGTCCGGCCATGGCCCAGAATCCCGGCAGCGTTCGCGGCGACCATTACCTCCTCTTCACTAACCCCTGGCCAGCGCTCACCGTGGGCGTCGTGCTCACTGCTGCGGCGTCGCTATGGGATTTGCTGGCGGGGCAGGCGGCCCCGTTGCTTGTCCTCTGCGGGCTGCTGGCCTCGGGCATCGGCGTCAACATCCAACCGCGTTCCGTTCTCGTTCTGGCGACGGCGGCTTTTTCCGGTGTCCTGGGTTGGTTCGGACTGCAATGGCACGAAGGCGTCGGCGGAATGAACTGGGATTCTGCGCGGGCGCTGGTGGCCGTGCTGACGGCCATCGCCGGCCTGGCAGCGCTGCTCGTCGTTTTACCGCGGGTCCTGCGCAGGATCGTAATCAGCGTGCTCGTGCTCTTCCACTTCGGCGGCATTGTCACCGCGGTAACTTCCATTCCGCCCAACCCGTGGCTGTCGAGCATGGCATGGACTTACGTGTATCGGCCTTATCTTGAATTCTTCTACCTCGGCAACGCCTATCACTTTTATTCGCCCGATCCCGGGCCGGGCACGCAGATCTGGTTTTACGTACAATTCGAGGACGGCAAGATAGTTGATTACATGGTTGCCGACCCTCAAGAATGCCCGTTAGCGCTGGAATACCAGCGGCGCATTTCCGTTACCGAAAGCGTCAACCAACGGGCCAACTCTCCCTTCTCGGAAACCACTTTGAGGCTGCGCGTGTCCGCCGGGCAGATCGACGGCATTCCGCTTCACCCCGACCTGCTGACCGCCAACCAGTACCGGCCGATCACGCCCTGGTACTCCAAACGCATGTTGGAATCCTATGTTCGCTACGTTGCCGGCAAGGTGCGGCATCCGGTGAACCCCGACAAGAAAATCACCGGCATCAAGGCTTACCTGGCCATCCACCGCATCCCGGATCCGCTCGAGATTGCCAAGCAGGTCGATACAGAGAAAAACAAATGGATGTATGCCCCGTATTACCTTGGCGATCATGACGCCGAGGGTACGCTCAAGGATCCCAACGACCCGTATCTCTACTGGCTGATCCCCATCTTGAAGGAGCCGATTCCCGTGCAAAAGGTCAACCAGCAGTTCCGCCCTCTCGGCCCCGGCGGCTTCGTTGGCCAGGACCGCATCGCCAACTTTCTCGACGTGCATCTGTGGCTGAAGACCGGGCGCTTCGGCCAGCCGGGCGCGATCCCAGGGGTACCCTAACGTAGGACGGATTGGCATTCCGTCCTACTCGGCAAGATCCGCCAGGTTGTCCAGGGAGAAGAAGAATGTCCGCTCCAGGCCAAACGCGATCTTTCATCCAGTTCGTCGCCGACGGCTTCCGCGCGTGGGATCGGTTCTGGTTTCGCCCGGCTGATCCGACCACCCTCGGCCTCATGCGCATCTGCTGCGGGTTGATGGTGCTCTATGTTCATCTGGCCTACACCTTTGACCTGCAGGCATTCTTCGGCGCCAACGCCTGGTTTGATCTCAAGGCGGCGAACGAATTCCGTTATGACTTTCCCAATGCCGCCCTGCCGAGCGGTTGGACACAGAGTCAACCTGGCCACCCGGACAAGGATGAGGAGCTGGCTTACAAGCAGAAATGGGGCGTCCCCGCCAGCGACCAGATTCACAACCGGGGACAGCATCGTTGGTCGGTCTGGTACCACGTGACCGACCCGACCGGGATGATGGCGGTGCATGTCAGCTTCTTGATCGTCATGTTGCTGTTCACCATCGGCCTGGGCACGCGCGTCACGGGCGTGTTGACGCTGATCGCGCTCCTCAGCTACATCCACCGAGCGCCCACGGTGCTGTTCGGCGTGGACACCATGATGAACCTGGGCGTTCTCTACCTTGTGCTCGCGCCAAGCGGGGCAGCCCTGTCGGTCGATCGGCTGCTTCAGAAATACGTGGCCAGGCGCGGTGCGGCGCGCGCAGGCTTGCCCGAGCCGGTGTTCGGTCCGCCGGCGCCGCAGGTCTCGGCGAACTTTGCCCTGCGCCTGCTGCAGATCAATGTCTGCCTGGTTTACTTCATCTCCGGGTTGTCCAAGCTCAAGGGGGACCTCTGGCTCAGCGGCAACGCCTGCTGGTTGGTCATGGTGAATAACGAGTTTTCTCCCGTGCACTCGGCGCTGTACATGGCGCCCGTCCGCTTTATTTGCGAGCATCGCTGGCTGTGGGAGCTGACCATCACCTCGCTCACCTACTTCACGCTGGCTTTTGAGGTCAGCTTCATCTACCTGATCTGGTCGCGGCGGCTGCGCTGGACCATGATCGCCGCCGCGGTCATGCTTCATCTTGGCATCGCCGTGTGCATGGGGCTGGTGACGTTCAGCATGATGATGCTGGTGCTGGTGCTGTCGTTTGTTCCCAGCGCGGCGGTTCGCAAGCTGCTGGAGCGCATGATCCGCCGGCAGGAGGGGTTTGTCCTCGACCGCGTCCGTTTGAATGGCCACGGCGCTGAAAGGGAAGCCAAAATGGCAGGCTCCTTCGGCGCCCCGTCCCGCATTTAGCCAACTTGCTGACTCGCGGGGGGCCGTCATTTTCGCTCCCTTGCCGCGCATGGCTTGCCGTGTCTCTCTTGCGGATTCCCTTCAAGCTTTCCTGCCTTTCCAGACGATGATGAGATGAGGACGATTAGACCGTGGAGAATCCGGCCAGCGCTGCACAGCGGGCGTGCGGCGAACTTATTGCAGGGCTAAGCATCCCGCGTTGCCGGCCTTGAACCGTGCGGGCGGCGCCGGTCTTCTAAAAATATAGAGGCTCTTCCGCCATGGCCTTCTTTAACACCTTGAGCGCGCCAGCGTCGGTCGGGAAGCGCTTCCGTGCACTCTGTGTGTTTGCGCTGGCATTCGTTCTTGCTCTGCTGCCGCTACGATCCAGCATGAATCCATCCGCCCGTGCCCAGGGGCCCGGCGTCAACGGCATCTTCTATTCCAACCAGGCGAACTTTCGCATTCCTTTCGTGATCGAGGCCGGTGCCGCACGACTCCAGGAAGTTCAACTGTACGTTTCCGAGAACCAGGGACAGAGCTGGACATACGTCTCCAGTACCTCCCAGGAGCAGCGCGGCTTTGATTATCGCGCCGACCGCGACGGGCTGTACTGGTTTACGGTGCGCACCATCGACATGCAAGGCCGTGCTGCCCCGCTTACCTTGCAGGGGACGGCTCCTCAGCTAAAAGTCTATGTTGACACGCGGAAGCCGAACATCACGTTGCGTGCGCGCACGGCAAACCCCGGCCAGGTCGCTGTGGAATGGGATATTCGCGAGGAGAACCTCGACCCCGCCAACTTTTATCTCGACTACCGCGTGCAGGGTGCCCGTGATTGGATTCCGCTCACCGCGGATCCCGTTCTGGCCGGCGACCGCGCCTGGAGCCCGGGAACCAACGCGCCCGTGGAAGTGCGCCTACGCGCGCGTGACCTGGCCCGAAATGAGAGCGTGGCCCTCACTGTCCTCACCCCGGGCGGCAGCGACTTCCGCCCCTCCAGCAATTCGTTCGACGCGGAAAACAGGCAACCTGCCGGGGCAGTGCCCGGCAGACTCTATGTCAACGACCGACGCATTAGCTTGAACTACAAGCTCAAGGAGCAAGGACCGTCCGGTATTTCGCTGGTCGAGTTATGGCAGACAAAAGATGGCAGGAACTGGGAGCAGGTGGATAAGGACCCGGCCGGCAAGCCGCCGTTTGTTTATACCGTGCCTGGCGAAGGACTCTACGGGTTCACCTTGCTGCCGCGCAGCGGCGTCGGCCTGGCTGATCGCCCGCCGCGCGGCGGCGATCAGCCGCAGGTCTGGGTCGAAGTGGATCTGACGCCGCCTGTGGTGCATGTGGTCAAGGTCGATGTGGGCCGCGGCCAGGACTCCGGCAAGCTGACGATCATGTGGAAAGCCACGGACAAAGGCGACAACCTTTCCGCCGAACCTATCAGCCTCAGTTACGCCAAGCAGGAAGACGGCGAATGGAAACCCATCGCCGCCAACGTGCCCAACAGCGGCTATTACGTCTGGACCATGCCGGCGGACGTGCCTTACAAGTTCTTTGTGCGCGTCGAGGCCGTGGACCGGGCAGGCAATACCAATAGCAACAAGACCGTCGAGGCAGTGATTGTTGACCTGGCTCTACCACACAGCGAGATCCTCGGCGTCACACCCGCAACGAAGCTGCCTCCCGGCGGACGCTAAGCGCTGCCTGACCGTCGATTCCTAGGATAACCACGTCTCGCCTGCTAAAATCAGCATGCGTGCTACTGCAAACGCGGATATGAGCGTATCGAGTCGCAATGGACAGCCTGGCCTTTCTGCAAGAACCCGACAAGCACAAGCTCCAGCCGGTCTATGTGTTGCACGGCGATGAGGAATTCCTCAAGCGCCAGGTGCTGGCTGCGCTCCGCGCCGTGGTGCTCGAGTCGGCAGACAATACTTTTGGTCTAAGCAACTATCCCGGCGACAAGGCAACGTTTGCGGAAGTGCATGACGAGTTGCAGACTCTTCCTTTCGCCGGTCCGCGCCGGCTGGTGGTGGTCGATAATAGCGACCCGTTTGTCACAAAGTTCCGCCCGTTGCTGGAGAAATACGTCGCCGCACCCGCGGCGAGCGGGGTTCTGGTGCTGGATGTCAAGACCTGGCCCGCCACGACGCGCCTGGCGAAGATGGTGCCTGGCGACAGCACCATCGTTTGCAAAGCGCCGCCTGCTTACAAGCTGTCCGAATGGTGCGTTGTCTGGTCGACGTCGCAGTACGGCAAGCAGTTGGCCGTTGCCGCGGCCCGGCTGCTCGTGGACCTGGTCGGGGCAGAAATGGGTCAACTCGACCAGGAGCTGAAGAAACTCGCCATCTATGTGGGCACGGCAAAGCGGATCGACAATGCGGATGTCGATAAGCTGGTCGGCAGCAGCCGGGCGGAAAACATGTGGAGGATCTTCGATGCCATCGGCTCCGGCCAAAGCGGCCAGGCCCTGGACATCCTGGACCGTTTGCTCGACCAGGGCGAAGAGCCGATCCGCATCCTCGGCGCCTTCAGCATGCAGTTGCGGCGTCTGGCCCAGGTGGCCCGGCTTTCCCAGCAAGGCAAGCCGCTCTCCCTGGCCATGGACCAGGCAGGCGTGCCGCCCTTCGCGCTCAAAGGCACCGAGCAGCAGCTTCGTCATCTAGGGCGGAGGCGACTGGACCAGCTCTACGACTGGCTCATCGAGACCGATCTTGGTCTCAAGGGCTCCAGTCAGTTGCCGCCCCGAACGCTGCTGGAACGCCTGGTTATTCAGTTAGCCAGAGTCAGCGCCTGAGAGGCATCTTGTAAGGAGCTTTGTGCAGGGGCAGCCGCGATTACTGATCACCATGGGCGATGTGGCCGGTGTCGGTCCCGAGATCATTGCCCGCGCCTGGCCGGAATTGGTCAACCTCTGCAATCCCATCGTGGTCGGCGACCCGGACTGGCTTAGGTCTGCCCTCGCTTTGGTCAAGTCGTCTGCACGCGTAAGGATCGTAACCCAGCCCGAAGACACAGAGCCGTCTGCCGAAGTGATTCCGTGCCGGCGCGGCAGTGGAGAAGATCTGGGCACGGTTCGCATCGGGCATGTCAGCGGAGCGGCGGGCCAGGCGGCTTACGACTTCCTGTGCACCGCCATCGATCTGACGCTGGCGGGCAAGGCCGATGGCATCGTCACGGCCCCTTTGCACAAGGAGGGCCTTCGCGCGGCGGGCCTGGCTTATCCCGGGCACACAGAAATCCTTGCCGAGCGCACCGGCGCCCGGCATTTCGGCATGATGCTCTATGCCGACGGCCTCGGCGTCGTGCACGTTACGCTGCACATGGCTTTACGCGACGTGTTTCGTCACTTGACGCCGGAGGCGATCCTGGACAAAATTCGCCTCCTCGACCGCATCATGGCGAGGTTAACCGGCCGGCGGTCGCAGCTCGGCGTGGCGGGCTTGAATCCGCATGCCAGCGACGGCGGCCTTTTTGGCGAGGAAGAGGCAACCATCATCGGCCCAGCCGTTGCCAGGGCCCAGCAGGAGAAGATCGAGGTTTCCGGTCCCTGGCCGTGCGATACGCTTTTCGTCCGTGCCCGCAAGGGCGAGTTTAACGGCGTCCTCGCCATGTATCACGATCAGGGCCACATCGCCATGAAGCTGCTGGCGGGTTGGCGCGCCGTGAATATCAGCGTCGGATTACCGATTGTGCGCACCAGTGTCGCGCATGGGACGGCCTACGACATTGCCGGCCAGGGGACTGCCGATGCCACCAGCCTCGTCGAGGCCGTGCGTGTCGCGGCCCGACTGGTAGAAACTTCGCCTCGGATAAAAGAGGTTCACGGATGAAGACAACGCTCTATCTTATTCGTCATGGAGCGACGGAAGCCAATCTGGCCCGGCCGCAGATCCTTCAAGGGCTCAAGCAGAATGCGTCGCTGGCGCGCCTGGGGGTGCACCAGGCGCAAGCCACGCGCAATCTGCTCGCCATCCGGCCGATCGACGCCTGCTATTGCAGTCCGTTGCTGAGGGCGGTCGAGACGGCGCAGATTGTGGCCGCGCCTCATAATATCGCGCCGATTCCGCTGGAGTCGCTGATCGAATGTGACATCGGCCGGTGGGAAGGGCTCGACTGGCAAACCGTACGCCGCAGCGATGAAGCGGCGTACCATCGCTTCATGGCCGGGGCAGGCGAATGCGGTTATCCCGGCGGCGAATCCTTCGCGGATGTCCACAGACGCGTTGCGGATGCACTGGAGGATCTTTTCGCAAACCATGCCGGGCAGGCGATTCTCGTGGTCGGCCACCATGTCGTCAATCGAACCTATCTGGCGGGCCTCCTCGGCCTCCCGCTTCACCAGGCCCGCCAGGTTATTCTCGATAACTGCGGCATCTCGATTGTCATCCGGGAAAATGGCGAGACATCCGTGCAGACGCTCAACGCCCGCTTCCATCTTCAGGGCATCGCCGCCTGATCACTGGCCGCCGCCGATGGCGGGCAAGAAGTGAACTTCGCTCGACTCGGCCACTGGAGCCGTCAAGCCTGATCTTGCAACCTGCGTATCGATAGCCACGGCAATGCCGCGACGAAGGCCTTGGCCCTCGCACAATCGGCCTCTGATGCCAGGATATAGCTGTTCCAACTGTGCGACGATTTCGGCAACCGTTGAGCCCGGCACGGTCACAACCTGGTTGCCGTCGGTGAGATCCTGGAGAAGTGACGGGATCCAGACCTTTGCCATGACGTCATTTCCCCGCCGCGAGGATAGCCTTGGTCACGCGCGGCGGCGACATGGGAAGCTGCCTGAGACGCACTCCTGCGGCATGGTAGATCGCGTTCGCAATCGCCGCTGGCGGCGGCACGATGGGCACCTCACCGACGCCACGTACTCCGTAGGGATGACCGGGGTTCGCCACTTCCACGATGACCGTATCAATCATCGGCAAATCCAGGCAGGTGGGCATGCGGTAATCCAGGAAACTGGCGTTGGTCATGACGCCCTTATCGTTGTAGACGTATTCCTCATTGAGCGCCCAGCCGATGCCTTGCACCGTGCCGCCTTGCATCTGGCCTTCGACGTAGCTGGGGTGCACGGCCTGGCCCACGTCCTGGACGGCCGTGTAGCGCAGAATGGTGACCTTGCCGGTGTCGCGGTCCACTTCAACATCAACCACGTGCGTGGCAAAGGCGCCGCCCACGCCGGGCGGGTCCACGCTGGCGCGGCCGACAATCGTGCCGCCGGTGGCGTGGAGCTGGGCTGCCAGTTCCTTGAAGGTCAGCTTTTTCTTGACATCGGCCCGGGACTGAAGCACGCCGGCGTCGTATGTGACTTCCTCGGCTTTGACAGACCAGATCTGAGCGGCGCGCTCGATCATTTGCCGCTTGATATCCTGCGCCGCCTCGTAGGCGGCCCATCCGGTGGCAAAGGTAACGCGGCTGCCGCCCGTCACGTCGCTGTAGCCGACCATTTCAGTATCTGCCACGACGGGATGCACATCCTCGGCAGCGATGCCGAGCGCTTCGGCCAGTTGCATGGCGAGTGAGGTGCGCGTGCCGCCGATATCCGTGGAGCCCTCGACGAGGTTCACGGTGCCGTCCGCGTTGACGCTCGCCGTGACGCTTGACTTCAGACCGATATTGAACCAGAAGCCGGAGGCAACCCCACGACCGCGATTGGCTCCGCCGAGAGGCGCCTTGTAATGCGGATGTTGCCGGGCCGCTTCCACCGTTTCGATCATGCCAACACGCGGGTAGACCGGTCCGTCGGCGCGGCGCGTGCCTTCGCGGGCGCCGTTTTTGGCGCGGAAATCAAGCGGGTCGATCTTTAGTTTCTCGCACAGTTCATCGACCACGGTTTCCACCGCGAATGCGGCATTGGTGGCACCGGGCGCCCGATAGGCCGACGTCGCCGGCTTGTTGACGACAACATCGTAGCCGTCCACGGCGACATGCGGTATGTCGTAGCACGCAAAAACGCACATGGCACCGGCGCCGACCGGCGATCCTGGATAGGCTCCGGCCTCATAAGCCAGGTAAGCCTGGGCCGCCGTGAGCTGGCCGGATTTGTCTGCGGCCATTTTTACGCGGATGAAGGAGCCGGGCGTCGGTCCGGTCGCCTCGAAGACGTCCGCGCGATTCATGAGCACCTTGACCGGGCGGCCGGATTTGCGCGATAACAGCACGGCCACGGGCTCGAGGTAGACGCGAATCTTGCCGCCAAAACCGCCGCCGATCTCGGTCGGCACGACCTTGATCTTGGAGATGGGCAGCGCGAGCAATTCCGCGACTTGCTGCCGCGCCGTGAACGCTCCCTGCGTGCTTGTCCAGATGGTGACGTTGCCGTCCGGATTGTACATGGCGGTGGCGCTGTGCGGCTCAATGTAGCCCTGGTGAACGGTGGCTGTGTGAAATTCGTGTTCGATGACAACCTCGGCCGACGCGAAGGCCTTTTCCGCATCTCCCAGTTTGAACTGAAAGTGCTTGGCGATGTTGGAAGGCTTGCTCGAGCTCTTGCCAAGCGATTCGGTAACTAGATCATCGTGCAGCAAGGGCGCGCCCGCGCGCATGGCGGCCTGTATATCCATGACCGGCGGCAGCGGCTCATAGTCAACCTCGATCAGGCCGAGCGCTTCCTCGGCCACATGCGGGTTGGCGGCAGCCACGGCAGCCACGGCGTGTCCCTTGTAAAGCACCTTGTCCTTGGCCAGCGTGTTCTGGCTGAGGTGCCGAAGGACAATCGCTCCCTCACCCAGCTCGGCGACCCGGTCGCCCGCGTCCGGCATATCGGCCCCGGTAACCACGGCCTCCACACCCGGCAAGGCGAGGGCACGCTTGATATTGATGCCGCGGATGCGCGCATGGGCATGGGGGCTGCGCAACACGCGGCCGTGCAGCAAGCCCGCCAGTTGCACGTCGGCGCCGTACACGGCGCGGCCGGTGACCTTGTCAACACCGTCATGCCGGATGGGGCGCGTGCCGATGACGCGATATTCCGATGTCTTCGTCATGAATGGCTTCTCCCAGATTTACCTGGCTGCTTCAAGGACGGCGCGGACGATTTTGTCATAGCCCGTGCACCGGCACAGGTTGCCCGCCAGCCAGTGCCTGATCTCTTGCTCGGTCGCGTTCGGTTTCCTGTCCAGCAAGGCCTTGGCGGCCACAATGAAACCGGGCGTACAAATGCCGCATTGCAGCGCCGCCTGCTCCAGGAACTTCTGCTGAATCGGGTGCAACCCCTCAGGTCCGGCAATCCCCTCGATCGTGGTAACCGAATGCCCTTTGACTTCCACGCCAAGCACCAGGCAGGAGTTCACGAGGCGACCATCGAGGAGAACGTTACAGGCGCCGCAATTGCCGTTGTTGCAGCCTTCCTTGCTGCCGGTCAGCCGTAACTCATCGCGCAGGACTTCCAGCAAGCTCTGCCGCGGCTCGCACAGGAACTCCGTGTCCTTGCCGTTGATTTTTGCTTGAATATGGACTTTCGACACCGCTAGTTCTCCTTTGCCCGCCCGATGGCTTTGTGCAAGACGCGTTTGGTCAGTACTCCCACGAGGTGCCGTCGATAGTCAGCATCGCCGCGCATGTCGCTGATGGGTTTCGCCGCGGCCTGGGCCAGCTTGGCGGCCCGGTCCACCAGTTCATCGGTCAAGGCGCCGTCGATCAATGCATCGCCGGCCTCGGCTACCAGAAGCGGGGTCGGCGCCACGGCCGCCAGGGCGATGCGTGCACCCGTGCAGCGGCTACGGCTCTCGTCCAGAGTAAGCGCCGCACCGACGCCGACGACGGCGATGTCCATCTCGTTTCGGGGAATGAAACGCTGATAATGCGCTCCCGTGCGCGGCTTGGGCGGAAGAACGTGCAGGCTGAGAAGGAACTCGCCCTTGCCCAGGACTGTCTTGCCTGGCCCGGTGCAGAAGTGCTCGACGGGAACCTCGCGCGTGCCGTTCGGTCCCGCGATCACACAAACCGCGCCATAAGCGATCAGGGGCGGAATGGTGTCGGCAGCGGGAGAGGCATTGCATAGATTGCCGCCGACGCTGGCCCGGCTTTGAATCTGGATGCCCCCCACCAGCGCCACGGCATCGATCAGCCCGGGGTAAACCTTGGCAATCCGGCTGTCCTCATAGATGCGGTAGCAGGGCACAGCCGCCCCCAGCCGCAAGCCGCGCCGGGAGTCAAAGCTTAGCTCGTTGGCTTCCGGAATCGCCTTGATATCCACGAGCACATCCAGCTCGCGCCGGCCTTCCCGAAGCTGCACGATGATATCGGTGCCGCCTGCCAGAATGCGTGCCCGGTCGCCCTTCTCGGCAAGCACGGCCACGGCTTCGGCAATGGTTTTTGGCGCGAGGTAGTCGATGGCTTTCAAGGGAATAACCTTTGCGTGAGTCTAAAGGATGTAGGCGGTTTGATGCCCACTAGCTGTCCCGTAATTTGTAAGAGACTGCCTTGGTCTCCAAATACGCCTCAAGCCCCTCGTGTCCCAGCTCGCGCCCCAAACCGCTTTCCTTCATGCCGCCAAAGGGGCTCTGCGGTGTCGCCGGCACGGGGTCGTTAATGCCGATAATGCCGGCCTCCAAACCTTCGGCCATCCGCCAGGCAACAGTAAGGTCATTCGTGAACACATACGCCGCCAGGCCATAGCGGGTGTTATTGGCCGCCTTGATTACGTCGTCGATCTTGCTGAAATCCAGCAGCGGCATGACCGGAGCAAAAGGCTCATCCGTAAGGATACGTGCCTCGGGCGATAGGTTCGAGAGGACGGTGGGCTCAAAAAAGTAGCCGCGCTCGAAGCGTTGGCTGCGCGCGCCGCCGGTTAGCACCTTGGCGCCGTGCTTCCTGGCGTCATCGACCAGCGCGGCCGTCTGCTCCAGGCCGCGTTTTTCGAACATGGGGCCGACTTCGGTGCCCTCATCCAGGCCGTTGCCCAGCTTGAGATTCCGGGCACATTCCACAGCGACTTCGGTAAATTTCTTCTGCACGTCTTTATGGACAAAGAAGCGGCTCGGAGCAATGCAAACCTGGCCATTATTGCGAAACTTGCCGATCACAGCCGCCTTGGCCACGGTCTCCGGGTCGGCGTCGGGAAAAACGATAAGCGGAGCATGGCCGCCGAGTTCCAAGCTTAGCCGCTTGATCTGTTCGGCGGCGCCGCGCATGAGCTGTTTACCCACCTCCGTGGAGCCGGTGAAACTGATCTTGCGGCACGCGGGGTTTTCCAGAAATTCGTCAGCCACTTCCTGAGCCGCGCCGACCACCAGATTGGCCACACCGGCCGGCAGCCCGGCTTCGATCATGCACTCAAAGACCTGAATCAGACAAAGGGGAGTTTGGCTGGCCGGTTTGCACACAATGGTGCAGCCAGCGGCCAGGGCGGGCGCGATCTTGCGCGCCTGCAGCGTAATTGGGAAGTTCCACGGGCTGATGGCGCCCACGACACCAACGGGATGCTTGACAGTCATGTAGCGTTTGCCGGCCGCAGAATGCGGAATGACCTGCCCGTAGGCGCGCTTGCCTTCTTCGGCGAACCACTCAAAGGTATCGGCCGAGTGCAAGATTTCCGCCTTCGCTTCAGGAAGCGGCTTGCCCTGTTCCATGGTGAGAGTCCTGGCAATCGTGTCCAGGCGAAGGCGCATCAG
>DASZFN010001199.1:0-4687 GCA_035939715.1 Gemmataceae bacterium
GCGGAGTGGGCGGCACCCCGGGCACCTCGTAGGAGTGGGTGATCCCTATCTTGTTCTTGTCCGTCACCAGCTCGCCGAACCCGCTGCGGTCGATGCCGAGGAATTCGACAATCTGCCGCAGCCCGGCAACGATTTTAGAATAGTTTGCGATCTGCGTTCCGCCAACTCGTGAGCCGGGATGGTTCCGCCAATCCGGGAGCGGGAGACACGATGCGGCGTTAAGCGCGCAGAAATTCCCGCCGCCGCTGTCAAAGCGCAGGTTATTTAAACCCGAACCCCTTGGCTCTTACGGAACTCACTGAACGGTGGTCGCCAATCGAATCCCTGCCTTGAGATAAGGTTCTTTGACAGGCCCGTCTTCCTGATCTAGGCTTTCGTTGTAGCGATAGTTTTCCTACCCCGCCTGAGAGCTATCCCGCCTGACGTGCGTAATGCCTAGGTTCTCTGGAACATGTGCAGACCCTTCCAGAGGACGTCTCGCTTGAGAACTGCTGACCATGGATAAATTGTGGACATTAACCCGAAGCGCCAGCGAGGCCATCGCCAGCCCTTCAGGTAACGTCCCCGGAGCGCCCACAGTCAGACGGCTTGCCATCCGCATTCCAGGTTTTTTGTTTGAGATGTCGACATGATCTGGCCATTTCCAAACTCCCGGCGTCGGAACGGCCATCGCGCAGCCGCGAAAACTCCTTTCGGAAACCGGGCCCGCCTGCATCTGGAAGGGCTGGAAGACCGGCTCCTGCTGAGTGGCGGTCAGATCGTGGACAACGGAACCGCAGGATACTCCGAGACGGGCATCTGGGCCACCGAGACCGTGCCTGCGTATGGCGGCAACGAGCGCTACGCCACGAGCAGCGGCACCGGCCAGAACACCGCCACCTGGCAGGTGCAAGGGCTGACATCGGGTTTTTACCAGGTGGCGGTGAGTTGGCACCCCTATCCCAATCAGGCGACCAACGCCCCCTACGCAATTTACGACGGCTCAACGCTGCTGCAGACCGTCGCGGTGAATCAAACCGTGGCGGCCAGCGGCCCCAGCATGGGCGGCGTACCCTTCCAAATGCTGGCGAACGTCAACATCACGAACGGCACACTGAAAGTCGTACTCAGCAACACCGGCGGCGGCGCCTACATTGGTGCCGACGCCATGAGCGAAACGCCCGTAGCTTTATCCAGCGCGGACCTGAACTGGGCCGGGACCGGGGACGGCATCACGGGCCCCGCGTCGGTCAACGTGCAGACCAACTTCACCATCAACCGCACCTATACCATCAGCGGCGCGGCGGCGCCCGGCAGTTTCATCATTACTTATTACGCTTCCACCTCCGCCAATCCCAATCAAGACTTAAGCAAGGCCACCTTGCTTGGATCGGAGACCTTGAGCGCCGCCGCCGACCTGGCCGTTGGCAACCATAGCGGCGCCAGTCCGGCCTTCCAGTTCGCGACAGGCGGATCTTACTACTTGCTCGCCAAGCTAACGAGCGGCAACAGTTTTGTCGAATCGGACGCGTTAAACGACACCAACAACGTGGCCGTCACCGCGCAGCCGTCGTCGGTCCTGGGTCCGCTGACCATCGATAACGGCGCTGCCGGCTATTCCGAGACCGGCACCTGGACCACCGAGACGGTGCCTGCGTATGGCGGCACCGATCGCTACGCCGCCAGCAGCGGCACCGGCCAGAACACGGCCAACTGGCAGGCCACGGGGCTGGCTTCGGGCCTGTATCAGGTCCAGGCCACCTGGCATCCCTACGGCAACCAGACGACCAACGCCCCCTATGCCATCTACGATGGCGCCACGCTGCTGCAAAGGGTGTCCGTGGATCAGACGAAGGCGGCCAGCGGCCCGAGCTTCGGTGGCGTGCCCTTTCAGGTGCTGGCCACCGTGCCGGTCAAGAGCGGCACGCTAAGAGTCGTGCTGAGCAACACGGCTAATGGCACCTACCTCATCGCCGATGCCGTGCGGTTCGTGCCGATCCCGCTCTCGAATACCGACCTGAACTGGTCGGCCACGGGAGACGGCATTTCGAGTCCCAGCGGCGTGGTGATAGCGCCAACACCGATTACGATCACGCGGACTTACAGCATCACCGGAGCGCCGGCCCCGGGCCCGGTAACGATCACCTACTATGCATCGACCTCGTCCAGCCTGAGCCAGAATCTCAGCCAGGCCATGCTCGTGGGGAGCGAGACCTTGACTGCCGCGGCGGATCTGACCGTGGGCAATCACAGCGGCTCCAGCCCGGCGCTGCAACTGCTCACGGGCGGCACCTACTATCTGCTGGCCGCCTTGACCGCCGATCCCGGTTGGGTCCAGTCGGACGCGGTCAACGAAACCAATGATGTGGCCGTGGCGGCGCAGACCGTACACGTGTCCGGTCCGGTGATCGTGGACAATGGCACCGCCGGCTACTCCGAGACGGGTACCTGGGCCACCGAGACAGTCCCCGCGTATGGCGGCAGCGAGCGCTATGCGACCAGCAGCGGCACCGGCCAGAACACCGCCACCTGGCAGGTGACCGGCCTTCCCGCCGGACGCTATCAGGTCCAGGTGACCTGGCATGCATACGCCAACGAGGTGAGCAACGCTCCGTATGCCATCTATGACAGCTCGACCTTGCTTCAGACGATCGCGGTCAATCAGACCCAGGCAGCGAGTGGCGCGAGCTTCGGCGGCGTGCCGTTCCAGACGCTGGCCACGCTGAATATCACCAGCGGCACGCTGCGGGTGGTGCTGAGCAACACGGGCAACAACACCTATGTCGTCGCCGACGCCGTGCGGGTCGTGCCGGTACTACTCTCGAATTCAGACCTGAGCTTTTCGGCGGCGGGGGACGGGATCTCGGGGGCTCCGACCTCGGTAAGCGTGTGGGCGACGTTCACGGTCACGCGCACTTACACGATCAGCACTGCGGCGGCCCCGGCCAAATTCACCATCGCTTACTATGCCTCGACTTCTTCCAATGTAAACCAGAATTTCAGCCAGGCCACGCTCCTGGCCACGGAGACCCTGAACTCCGCGGCAGACCTGGCTGTGGGCAAGCACACCGGCACCAGTCCGGCGCTGCAAGTGCCCAATAACAGTGCCTACTACATCTTTGCCGTGTTGACGGCCGACCCGAGCTGGGCGGAGTCCGACTTCAGCAACGATACCAACAATGTCGCGGTGACAGCGGCGACCGTGCAAGGGACAGGTGCGGTCATCGTGGACAACGGCGGCCCCGGCTTTTCGACAAGGGGCATCTGGAAAACCGAGTCGGTGCCATCCTACGACGGCACGGAAGTGTATGCGGCCAGCAGCGGAACGGGAAGTGGCACGACCGTCACCTGGACCTTCAACGGCCTAACACCCGGCCAATACCAGGTCCTGGTCACGTGGCATCCCTACTACAACGAACCTACCAACGCTCCGTACACCATCTTTGACAAGAACAAGGCTTTGCAAACCGTGCTGGTCGATCAGACGCAAGCGCCCATCGGCCTGAGTAACGGCGGCGTCGAGTTCCAGGTTCTGGCCACGGTGACCATCACGAGCAGCAGGCTTAAGGTTAGGCTCGGCAACACGGGCAACGGCACCTGGGTTGTGGCCGATGCGATTGCGGTGGTGCCGATGTAACCTCCACTAACGCTGAGGATGTGGCCTGCGTGATTGACGTCGCAATAGTGCGCTGGTTTTGTGGTGTGCCCACTTCCTCGCTGCGTGCAGGCTTTCTTGGCTACTACCGCACTTACTGACCAGCGGGCGCCAATCGAGGCCCTGAATACCATCCTCCACCGGCTGGCCCGTCAGAAGCTCGGTTCGGAAGCGTTTTGCCGCGTTTTGGGCCAACAGAGGCCAAGCATAGACTTTGTTCGAATTCACGATCAAAATCGATTCGCATGCCTAGGCGGCCAGCGTTAGAATGCACCCCATGTCGCAATTTGGCTCCTTACCAGATAAGAAACGCCGTCGGGAAATCGCAAAGCTTCGCGCGAAGGGATTGACGTTTCAAGTAATCGCGGACAGGCTTGGCGTTTCGAGGCAGCCTGCTCATGAAATGTTCTGGGCTGAAACAAAAGGGAGCAAGTACCGGCCTGGCAAACTCCATTGCGCGCGATGCGAACGACCTATTCAACGCCGGGGCAAGAACTTGTTTAGAGTTCGTGTTCTCTATCTGGACTGCATCGTAACGTGTCCAAGCTCCTTGGGACAGCGCTTAAGGGCAGCGCGCGTTGCCGCTGGACTCTCCGCACTCAAATTGGCACGACAGCTCGGCTTGTCGCCCGAATGCATCCGTTCAATGGAACGAAACCAGCACGAGCCAAATGCGCACACGCTTGAAAAGATCGTCGCCTTTTGCGACACTATTCTCCCCGTGCATGGCGCAAGCTCAGTGAAGACCCAGTCGTAAATGGCTTCATTTCAATCAGAGGAGTAAGGTCATGAAGGAACGGGTATTGCTAGGCGGCGTTTTTCTTCTAACTGGAATGGTTTGCGTTGCCGTGACGGTAATCGCGGCTGCCTGGCTCGATGCCGTGTCCCTTCACGAAAGGTCCGCCGAGCTTCAAGCTGCCGTGCAGGCGCAACTTCAGGGCAAGGAACTGCCACCCTTCGCGCCTTACAGATACACCTTATCCCCTATAATGCTGTGGACGTCATTCGCTACCGGAGGTTATCTGCTGGTTGCCGGTTTCGTTGTTGGCGTTC
>DASZFN010001200.1:0-6278 GCA_035939715.1 Gemmataceae bacterium
ATTGGCCCTGCTAATCTTTTTGACTGTGACGCTCGGCATAACGGCGGGCTTGCACCTGCTGTCCGACCTGATTTTCCCCGAGGCTACGCGCGTGCGCCGGCGCGTGGCTCAGGAATTCGGCAAGGACCCGGGCCAGGTCTCGATTTCTCCTCTCTTCAAAAACCTCGACAAACTTGCCTCCGACATGTCCCGGGACGAGGAGGGCGAAGAGCCCGCTTTGCCGTCGGCGCGCCAGCGCTTCTGGTCCCATTGGCGAACCAGCCTCGAGCAAGCGGACCTCAAGCTGACCGTGCAGCATGTGGTAAACATCGGTCTTTGCCTGGGCTTCTTTGCCGGGGCAGTCGCCTTCTGGTTGGGTGGCGTGATCGTAAGCGTTCCGGCGGGCTTTGCCGCTGCGGTATTGCCATTTGCTCTGGTGGCCTGGAAGCGCAAGACCCGGCGGGAAAAGTTCCTGAAACAGCTACCGGCGGCCTTCGATTTGATGGGCCGCATCATCCGCGCGGGGCAATCGATCCCCGAGGCCTTGCGGGCGGTGGCCGAGGCCTTTCCCAATCCGATTTCCAGCGAATTCTCGCGCTGCCAGAATCAGCTCAACCTGGGACTGTCGCCGGAAGTGACGTTTCGCGAGATGGCGCTGCGCAGCGGCATCCTGGAAATGCAGATTTTCGTCATGGCCCTGCTCATCCAACGGCAAGCCGGGGGCAGCCTCTCCGAGGTGCTGGAGCGCCTGGCGAGCGTGATTCGCGCCCGTCTCAAGCTGCGCAAGCAGATCCGCAGCCTCACCGCCGAAGGCCGGCTCCAGGGCTGGACGCTGGTCGTCCTGCCCTTCATCGTCTTTGGCGCCATGATGGTGATCAATCACGACTATGCCGTCATCTTGCTCAGTCACACGCGGCTCCTGGGAGCCATGGGAATTGCCATGCTGTGCGGCATTCTCTGGATTCGCCGCATCGTCAACATTGAGATCTGAGAGGTTGCCGTCGTGAAGATGACCAATGTCGAAATCCTGAGTATGCTGGCCTTCCTGGTGATCTTTTTGACGATCATCGCCCTGCATCTGTCCGTATTCTCGACCCTGTTCCGCTCCCAGAAGCGCGCCATTGCCAGGCTCAAGAACCTGTCCAGCGACCAACCCGAGGAAGAGGGCGATTTTGGCGAATGGCTGCGGGACACCTTGCCCAAGATCGGCGCGCTGCTGGTGCCCAAGGAAGAAGACAAGCGCATCCTCGAGTTGAAGGCGGACCTGTTGCGCGCCGGCATGTATAACCGCAAGGCGCTGCGCATTTTCATGGGCGGCAAGCTGCTCCTCATGCTGCTCTTGCCGGTCCTGCTCGGCCTGGTTCCGTTCGGGCTGGGCATCGTCACGTTGCTGCAAGCGGAGATGGCCAGCCTCCTGGCAGGCTGTATCGGCATGATTTTGCCGTCGTTCTGGCTGCGCTTCTGCGTACAAGCCCGGCAGCAAAGCCTGCGCCGGGCCATTCCCGACGTGCTGGACATGATGGTCCTTTGCCTGGAAGGAGGCGTCAGCATGGCCGCCGCCATCCAGCGCGTGACCATCGAGCTGCAGACCATCCATCCGGTGCTGGCCGCGGAGCTGAACATTATCAGCCGCGAAGTACAGCTGGGGCTGACGGTGGGTGAAGCGCTGCGCACCTTCGCGGAGCGTTGCGATCTCGATGAAATCCGCGACCTGGCCTCGGTGATGATTCAGTCGGAACGCATCGGCGCCAGCGTGGCTCAGGCGCTGCGCACGCATGCCGAAACTTCGCGGGTGGAACGGCAACAGAGGGCCGAGGAAGTGGCGCACAAGACCGCCGTGAAGATCTTGTTCCCCACCCTGCTGTGTATCTTTCCCGCGATCTTTATCGTCTTGCTGGGACCGGCGGCGATCCAGATCTCGGAGCTGTTCAAGTAAGGATGAGGATAATCATGCGAAAGCCTGTGGGCAGGACTGAAGCCCGGCGTGGAGTCGCTGCCGCCGAGCTCGCCATCGTCCTGCCGTTCCTCATGCTGATGTTCGGCGTGGCCATTGATTTCTGCCGTGTCTTTTACGCCTCGCAGACGGTCCAGAACTGCGCTTACGCGGGGGCGCTTTACGCCAGCAGCACCGTGAGCCCGCGTCCCGCCGTCTCCACCCCCAGTCAGGCTGCTCAGGATGCGGCACTGGCCGAGGGCGTCTCGCTCAATCCGGCTCTGTCCTCCGCCAATATCTCGACGACGATCAACAACGGCATGGCCACGACCACCGTCACCTACAACTTCTCGTTCATCATGCCGCTCATGGGCAATTCCATCACCATCACGCGCTCGGTCACCATGCAGGTTGTTCCCCAGGGTCCCTATTGGGGGAACGGCCAATGAGGCATCGATCCGTCTGCCAAGATCGCCGCGGCGCTGTCCTTGTTGAGGGGGCCATTGTCTATCCCGTTTTCCTCATGTTGATTTTCATGCTGATCATCGGCGGCATGGGAGTCTTCCGCTATCAGCAAGTTGCTTGCCTGGCGCGCGAGGCCGCACGCTACGCGGCGGTGCACGGCAGCGGCTGGCACAAGGAGACCGGCCAAACCTGTCCGACCAGCAGCGCCATCCAGAATGCCGTCCTGCCTCTGGCCGTAGGCATGGATCCGAACAAGCTTTCCATGCAGGTGCAGTGGGTCGGCCAGGTAAGCGGCACGGTGCAGAGCTGGGATAGCGTCAGCAAGCACGCCCTCTCCGTGAACACGTCTAACCAGGGCGTGGTTAACCGGGTGCGCGTTACCGTCACGTATCAGTGGACTCCCCAGTTGTATCTCGTCGGTTCGATCAATTTGCAGAGCACCTGCGAGATACCCATGTCATTATGATCACTGCGAGGGTTTGAAATGGTGCGTGATCCGCGGGTCCAGAACAATGCTCGGCGCCGGGGAGCCGTTACGGCGTGGCTACTCGTCGGCCTGGTGGTAATCATCGGCATTGTTGCAATCGGCATGGACGGCGGGCGCATGCTGGACAAGAGGCGGCATGCCCAGGCCGCGGCGGATGCGGCTGCCCTCGCGGGGGCGGCCAGCGTTTTCCAGATAGACATTACCCAGTATGGGAACGCCAGTGGAAATAAGCGGACCAATGCTCAGACAGCCGGTCTCGCGCAGGCCGCCGCGAACGGCTTCAACAACGACGGTATCACCTCCACGGTCACGGTGAACTATCCCCCCAGCTCCGGGGTCTTTGCCGGGCAGGCTGACTTCGTGGAAGCCATCGTGCAATACAACCTCCCGAAAAGTTTCGGCGGTATTTTCACCAAGAACAATCTTCCCGTCAGCGCCCGCGCCGTGGCCGTCGGCCGGCCTATTCAACTGGGCGTCCTGGCATTGCAGCAGACCGGCAGCAGCACTTTCCGGTTCGATGCCAAGGGGAACATGACGGTCAATAACGGGGCAGTTTTTGTCAATTCCAGCGACGCGGCCGCCATGGCGGTGAGCAATAAAGGCAACCTCAGTGCCGCCAGTTTCAGCGTCACGGGCAATTACACGAATACCGGCACCGTCCAGGGACAGGTCTACACGAGCACACACCGCGTGCCCGATCCGTTGCTCGCACTTCCCGTTCCCGACGCGAGTGGTCTCAGCGTGCAAAGCAGCGGCCCCCTGTCCATCGGTTCCGCCGCGGTTTTGGCGCCCGGTATCTACAAGGGCGGCATCAATATCGGCGGCAGCGCCGTGGTCCTCATGTTGCCTGGCCTTTACGTCATGCAGGGAGGCGGGTTTCAAATCACCGGCAGCGCTGACGTGGTCGGCCTCACGCCCCTGATCTATAACACCACCGGCACCGGCCTGGCTGGACCCATTAACATTAACAGCACCGGCGCCGTCGCCCTGACCGCCTCCCCTACCGGCGCCTACCAGGGCATCAGTATCATTCAGGATCGCGCTCTGACGCAACCGCTCACCCTAACGGGCAATGGCAGCACCTTCATCGGCGGCGCCGTGTACGCGCCCGCTGCACCGGTCAACCTCGCCGGCAACGACAGGCAAAAGGGCGATACGCTTGGCACCGCCATTATTTGCGCCAGCCTGTACGTCGGCGGTAACGGAAATTCTGGCAGTGACGGAAATTTCACCATCGACACCACCGTCAACCCGCTCCTCGTGCCGCAAGTCACCTTGGTGGAATGACCCCGGGACCTCGAGGTAACTCGTCCAGGCGGTCTCTTGACCGCGCCATTCCGGAACCTGCAGCGCCGGCAACACTTCACAACTTGCTAGACTGAATAAGGGCGTTGCCAGACGTTGGTTAGAACGCCTCTATTGATTCGTCTTTCCATCGGGGTATTGCGCCTGCTTGCCTGCGAAGGGGAGGAACCAGCCGTATGAACCGGAGGATGTTTCTCGGCACAGCTGCCGTCGGGCTTGCTGCAGGCGTGCTGCGCGGCAGCCGCGTGAGCGCGGACGAGGTGCCGAAGGAATATCAGACCACGATCGCCAAGGGACTGGAGTGGGTTGCCAAGAATCAGGCCCGCGACGGGCACTGGGAAGCCATCGGCGGGCAGTATCCATCCGCCATGACCGGGCTGGGAGGCATGGCTCTGCTCATGGAAGGCAGCACGCTGCGTGAAGGGAAGTACGCGGATAATATCCGCCGCGCCACCGACTGGCTCATGGACCGCAGCCAGCGCAACGGCTTGCTGGCCAATCCCAACGTGGCGGTGGAGTCCGGCCGTTACATGTACGGCCACGGCTTCGGCCTGCTCTTTCTGGCGCAGGTCTATGGCGAAGAAGAGGACAATGACCGGCGCCGCAAGCTGGAAGACGTGCTGACGCGCGCCGTTGATTTCACGGGCAAGGCGCAGTCGTCGCGCGGCGGCTGGTATTACACGTCCGCGGCAGATGGTCACGATGCCGACGAGGGTTCCGTCACCGTGACCCAGGTGCAGGCGCTCCGCGCAGCCAAGAATTCCGGGGTGGTTGTACCCAAGAGCGTCATCGATAAGTCCCTCAAGTACCTGGAAAACTCCACGGCCGACAACGGCGGCGTCATCTATAGCCTCTCCCAGGCCGGCGGCCGGGCCATGGGCGGCGGTCAGCCGGCCCTGACTGCTGCGGCCATCGCCTGCGGCTTCAACTCCGGTGAGTACAATTCGCCGCTCGTCAAGAAATGGTTCAAGTTCTGCCAGACCAACGTTCCCATTGGCAACCTGCAACGCTTCGGCCACGATGAATACACGCACTATTACTACGCTCAGGCTCTGTACATCCTGGGCGACGAGGGCTACGCCAAGCTCTTCCCCGACGCGCCCGATGGCGACCGGCTGAGCTGGAGCAGGTATCGCAAAACCATGTTCGAGCACCTGGCGCGCAACCAAAGTGGCGATGGTAGTTGGAATGGCGGATATATCGGGCAGATTTTCGCCACGACTGCCTACCTGACCATCTTGCAGCTAGACAAGGGGACGCTGCCTATTTATCAAAGGTGAGTGATCATTCGTCATTTTCGCTCATGCTGATCGAAAGCTATGGATTCGTAGAATAATCCAGCCGGTTGACTGTTTACGAATGACTAATGACCAATGACTAATGACCGCTGACGTCACAAGTTCGAGTTTCTTAACCAGAAGATGAGGATCTATGAGCAATCAGGCGACTTCCGAAAGAGCGGATCAACAAGGGACCGAGCCACTGGCTCAAGATGATCTGGAGGCCGTGCGCCGGCTCTGCGAGGCCTTCGACAATATCAAGAAGCAGCTCGCGCGCGTGATCGTCGGCCAGGACCAGGTCATTGAAGAGTTGCTCATCGCGCTCTTCAGCCGGGGTCACTGCATTCTCGAAGGCGTGCCGGGTCTGGCGAAGACGTTGATGATCAGCACCCTGGCCAAGTCGCTGAGCCTGGCTTTCAGCCGTATTCAGTTCACACCCGACTTGATGCCCTCGGACATCACCGGCACGGAAGTGATTGAGGAAAATCGCAGCACCGGCCACCGCGAGTTCAAATTTCTGGAAGGGCCGCTCTTCGCTAACGTAATTCTCGCCGACGAAATCAATCGTACGCCGCCGAAGACCCAGGCGGCGCTGCTCGAAGCCATGCAGGAGCGGCAGGTCACCGTCGGCCGGATGCGGCATCGTTTAAGCGATCCCTTCTTCGTGCTCGCCACGCAGAACCCGATCGAACAGGAAGGCACCTATCCGCTGCCCGAGGCGCAACAGGATCGCTTCATGTTCAAGGTCTTCGTCCGCTATCCGGCCTTCCAGGAAGAGTTCGAGATTGCCCGCCGGACGACGGCGCTTATCACGGAGGAAGTGGAACCG
>DASZFN010001201.1:0-2851 GCA_035939715.1 Gemmataceae bacterium
TATCGCTGGGTTTTCTCGCTATCGGCGGGTTGCTGCGTCTTCTCCTTTTGATTTCGCATTCGTTCGTGGAGTAATATTAACTTCAATCGTTAGCTCGACTACAAGCAGAGGCCTCTGCCAACGGAACACGAGACCGGTCGAAGGAGACGGGGATGTCCGACGGCGAACTCGTTCGCCAGACGCTGGCCGGGCGGACCCAGGCGTACGAGGAGCTCGTGCGCCGCTGGGCCGGCCGCGTCACGGCCATGTGCCATGCCAAGGTCGGGCGCGCGGCCGAGGCCGATGACCTGGCCCAGGAAGCGCTGCTGCGCGGGTTTCGCGCCCTGGCCACGTTGACCGATCAGGAGAAGTTCGGCTCGTGGCTATGCGGCATTGCCGTGCACGCGTGCCTCGATTGGTTGAAATCAAAAGAGCGCACGCAAATCCCGTTTAGCGTCCTCGCTCGCGACCACGATGCGGAACAGTTTCTGGGCAGCCGGCCGGAAGAGGACGGTTTTGCCCTGGACCGTGAAGAAGAACTTCGGCAGCTGATGGCCGAGGTCGAGGCGCTGCCCGAGGAATTCCGCCAGGTCGTGATGCTGTATTACTATGAAGACGTAACCTATCGCGATCTTGCCCAGCAACTCGGCGTGTCGGCGGCGACGATCAACGCGCGCCTGACCAAGGCCCGCGCCATGCTCCGTGAACGCCTGTGCAAGAAAGTTGGGAGGTGAGGCATGGATTGCGAACAGGCCCTTGCACTACTGCACGCTCATATGGACCGCGAACTGCAACCCGATGACCGGCCCCGGCTGGAAGCGCATCTGCGCGACTGTGCCCGTTGCCGGGCCAACGCCGACGCTTACCGGCTTCAAGATGCCGATCTGCGGCGTGCGTTTACCTCGCGCCGGCAAGCATCCGCCGCCTTGGCGAATCGCGTGATCATGCACTTGCGGGCAAACTCCCGGGCGCGCAGCCGAGCATTTCCCTGGCTGGTCGTGGCCCTATCCGCAGCCGCAGGTTTCCTGATCGCGGTGCTTCTGTTCCGTCCCTGGACCAAGACCGCGGAGCAGGCGCCGACAGACTTACATGACCTGGCGGTGCGGCCGGAGATCAAAACTCCCCAGCTGCAGCCTGAGACGATTCTCCTGGCGCTGGCTACCAACGCTGATCAGGCCTGTGAAGCGCTCTTGCCTGGCGAGAATGTTTGGACCACGCTTAAGAAGGGGGCCGCAATTGGCATGGGTACGCGGGTACGCACTGGGCCCGACGCTCGTTGCGAGTTTCACACAAGTGATGGCTCCGAGGTTCGCCTGGACGGCAGCACTGAGCTTGTCTTCACCGAGAGACGGCGGCTGGAAATAGCCAGGGGCCAGATTCTGGCGCGAGTCATAGAAGCGGCAGTGCCGTTCCACGTCAACATTCCGAATGCAGTGGTCACTGCGCTTGGCACCGAGTTTGATGTTCTGTGCAAGCCGGTGGAGACCGTGCTTACCGTGCTGGATGGCGCGACCAAGGTCGAGGGTAAGGATCAGTGGCGCACTATTCAGACCGGCGAACAAGCAACGATTGTTGACGGCCAAGTGGTCCGCAAGCAGTTGCTGAGCAAATACATGCAGGTTGCTAGCTGGGCCGATGAGTTGTATCGCCTGAGGGGGCCTACAGACAAGGAGTCCACCAGACGGATTCGTTCCAAGTTGGATGAACTGCTTGCTGAACTGGGCCGCCTCAAAGGGGAACCGGACTTTCCGGAAGAACAGGTGCGCAGCCTGGGCTCGCACGCCGTTCTTCCCCTGACGCGTTACTTGCAATCGGAGCGCTACAAGACGCCTCAAGAAAGACAGAAACGCGACCGAGTGGCCAAGCTTCTGGCCGAAATGGCGGAGCCCTGGTCGATCGCCGATCTCATCGAGCTTCTGGGCGACGGCGATAAGCAAGTCCGCTTTCATGCCGCGACTGCCTTGAAGCGTCTCACCAAGGAAACGCTCGGACACGAACCCACGGAATGGCGGGATCGAGACCTTTCCGCACTCAAAAAGGCACGCGAGGAGTGGCGGCAGTGGTGGGCGAAAAATAAGGACCGCTTTCCCGATCCCGCGCAGATTGCGGACTGGCGCAACCCCAAGTAGCGCCTTATTTCTCGGAGCCCGCCTGGGAGCCGGCAAAGTTCAAGTACTCAACCTTGGCCGCTTTCTTGAATTCCTCAAAGGTGATTTTGCCAGCGCCGACCTGATCGAGCAAACGTTTCGGCGCCGTGATGATGAGCTTCGCGGGCAAGGGCAGGGGCGCTGTCTTGGCAGATGGTTTGTTTCCCTGATTGGGCCGCACCTCTTCTTTCCATATCTTGCTGATGCGCTCCAGCCGGTTCGAGTACTGGGCAACTTCCTCCAAGGCCTTGAGGGCGTCGTCCGCGTTACCGGCGGCAAGGGCGGCCTGGGCAAACTTGCTAGCCAGCTCCACCGCGGCAATTTCGCCGCGAAGTTTGCTCCGCCCGTCCTCGCCGTTTTGCAGAAGGGAAGCCCAATTGAACACCGGGACACGGTTCGATTGCCGGTGGTCGTCGAGCGCCTTCTGGTAAGCGGCGGCGGCTTCCTTGTAGCGGCCTTGTTTCATGTTGAGGTCGCCCAGGAGCATGAGGTTCTGGGCATCGCTCTTTGGACCACTGCTGTCCATGGCGATCACGAAGTCATGACCGTGTTGCGCGCCAAGGTCGTGGAAGGCATTCGAACCTTCCTTGGCCGGCTGGCTTTTTTCCCAGCCGCCGCTTTTCTGCGGTCCGGCCTTGCTTGCCCCATTCGCGGGTTGGAAGGAATCCATGCTGAGCTTCTTGACATCTCCCGCATCGTGCAAAACGTCGCCGAAACCATGCACT
>DASZFN010001202.1:0-7141 GCA_035939715.1 Gemmataceae bacterium
GAGCCGGCCGCGCTGCAGAATGCCCACGCGGTCGCATACCTGCTCGACTTCACTGAGCACGTGCGAGGAAAACAGCACCGCCTGTCCCTGGTCGCGCGCCCGCCGGAGCTGGGCCAGCAGCTCATCGCGCATGGTCGGGTCCAGCGTATTGGTCGGCTCATCAAGAATGAGCAGCCGGGCGTGCGGCACCAGCACTTGCAGCAGAGCGACCTTGCGTTTCATGCCGGATGAGAGCTGAGCGAGCGGCCGGTTCAGGTCGATTTCCAGTCGCTGGGCCAGCTTATCCAGCTCAGAAGTCACGGCCTGGCCGCGCAGCTTGCCGAGAAAATTGACCAGTTGCCGGCCGGTCATGTTTTCGTAGAGACGGAGCTCGCCGGGGAGATAAGAGATCAGCCGGCGGGCCGCGACGCCGTCATGCCAGCAGTCGTGACCATCAATGGCGGCCAACCCGGCCGTGGGCTTGAGAAAACCGAGGATAAGCCGCAACGCCGTGGTTTTACCGGAACCGTTAGGACCGAGAAGCCCGAAAACTTCGCCCGGGCGGATCGTCAACTGCAGGTCGTCCAGGGCCCGAAAGCCGTTGTAATCCTTGGTGAGATGTTCGGTGCGTAAGAGCATGCAATTCCCGGCATTGTTCGGTTGGGCCACCAGTTTATAATTGATAATAAGCGCGTCGCTCTCCATCGCCAAGCAGAAGGAGGCACCGATGCCCGAGGCCTTCATTATTTCCGCCACCCGTACGCCCATAGGCAAATATCTCGGCGCTCTGTCCGACGTGCCGGCGCCGCAGCTAGGCACGATGGCCATTGCGGAGGCCATCAAGCGCGCGCGGGTGTCTGCGGCACAGGTCGATGAAGTCATCATGGGCCACGTCTTGCAAGCCGGCGTCGGCCAGAACCCGGCGCGACAAGCGGCTCTCAAGGCCGGGCTTCCGGATACGATCACCGCGGTAACGATCAACAAGGTATGCGGCTCGGGTTTGAAGGCGGTCATGCTTGCTGCCCAGGCCATCAAGGCGGGCGACGCGGACCTGCTGGTGGCGGGGGGCATGGAAAGCATGAGCCGCGCGCCGCATCTGCTTCTCGGAGCGCGCACGGGCTGGAAGTACGGCGATCAAAAAGTTGTGGACGCCATGATCCACGACGGGCTGTGGTGCGCCTTCGAATGCTGGCACATGGGTGAGGCTGCGGAGCACATCGCGGCCAAGTGCGGCGTGTCGCGCGGCGACCAGGACCGCTTCGCCGCCCAGAGCCATCAACGCGCCGCCGCGGCCTGGGAGCGCGGCTTGTTCAACGCGGAAGTTGTCCCGGTAACGCTGGGTAGCGGAGCCAAGGCCAGGACCGTGCTCCGCGACGAAGGCGTTCGCCCTGACACAAGCGCTGAAAGTCTGGGCAAGCTCAAGCCGGCCTTTCAGGATCAGGGTTCGGTGACCGCCGGCAATTCTTCCATGCTCAGTGACGGAGCGGCGGCGCTGGTCGTGGCGTCGTCACGCGCTGTGGAACGATCCGGCGTCAAGCCCTTGGCCCGCATCGTGGCCTATGCGACCAGCGGCATTGCCCCCAAGGACATTTTCCTGGCGCCGGTAGGGGCAGTGCGTCAGGTGCTGGAGCGTGCCAGCCTGGCTCTGAAAGATATTGACTTGTTCGAGATGAACGAGGCCTTCGCCGCCCAGATGCTTGCCTGCGCCCATGAGCTAGGATTGGACGAGAGCCGGGTGAACGTTCATGGCGGCGCGATTGCTCTGGGGCATCCCATTGGCGCGTCGGGCGCCCGTGTGCTGGTGACGCTCCTTTACGCCCTGGAGCAGCGCGGTCTTCGCCGTGGATTGGCGGCACTGTGCCTGGGCGGCGGCAATGCGGTAGCGATGGTTGTGGAGCGGATCTAACGTCGCATGAGAGCTGCCATGGCCGGCATGGACCTGAAAAAGGATTTCTTGGCAGCACTGAATTGCAATGCGCTCTTCTGCAACTGGTGCAGCGGCACCAAGCTCAGGGATTGACCCCCGAAGAGTCTTATGAAGTGTTGCAACAAATATGGTTGGAGTTCGGATTCAACGAAAGCGATGACAACACTGCAACGCGCGAGAACCTAGAATACGTTATGGAGAAAGTGTGGTTCCAGGGCGCTCACTGATTTGGTCAAAGGTAAGTTGCCGAACAATACGATTCGTTAGCGAGGATTGTTAATGGCCAGCGTTACCGATCGCACCGCATCTGAGCGCTGGGAACAAGAAGCGGCCGCTGCGCCCAAACGGAATGTCCCGCCGACCACCGTGAGCGGCGTCCCCATCGAGGCGCTTTACGCGCCCGAACAGGTTGCCGACATCGATCCCGAGACGGATCTCGGCTATCCCGGTCAGTATCCCTTTACGCGTGGCGTGCACGCGACCATGTACCGTAGCCGCCTGTGGACGATGCGGCAATTCGCCGGCTTCGGCACGCCGCGGCAAACCAATGAACGCTTTCGCTTCCTGCTCGACAAGGGACAAACGGGCCTGAGCACCGCTTTCGATCTGCCCACGCTCATGGGGCTCGACAGCGACGATCCGCGCTGCCTGGGCGAGGTCGGCCGGCTCGGCGTGGCGGTCGATACCCTGGATGACGTGCGTCAGCTCTATGACGGCATCGACCTGAGCAAGGTCTCCGTGTCGATGACCATCAACGCCCCGGCTATTGTGGTCCTGGCGTTCTTCCTGGCCAACGCCCAGGACCAGGGTGTGGACTGGAAACATCTCCGCGGCACGTTGCAGAACGACATCCTCAAAGAGTTCCATGCCCAGAATGAGTTTGTCTTCCCGCCCGAGCCGTCCGTGCGCCTGGTTGCGGACGTGATCGAGTTTTGCACGGAGCAGGTGCCGCAATGGAACACGGTCAGCATCAGCGGCTATCACATCCGCGAGGCCGGCTCCACCGCCGTGCAGGAGCTGGCGTTCACGCTGGCGGACGGCTTCCATTACATCGACACCTGCCTGGCCCGCGGCCTCGATATCGACGCCTTCGCGCCGCGGCTCAGTTTCTTCTTCAACGCTCATAACGACGTTTTCGAGGAAGTTGCCAAGTACCGGGCGGCGCGCGTGCTCTGGGCGGAAACCTTGCGCGATAAATATGGGGCACGGCAGGAGGCATCGTGGAAACTGCGCTTCCACGCCCAGACGGCCGGCTGCTCGCTGCAGGACAAACAGCCCGAGGTGAACCTTATCCGCGTCGCCTATCAAGCCCTGGCCGCGGTGCTGGGCGGCTGCCAGTCGCTGCACACCAACAGCATGGATGAGACGCTGGCGCTGCCGTCCGAACATGCTGCCACTCTGGCCTTGCGGACGCAACAGGTCCTGGCCTACGAGACCGGAGCGACCAACACGGTCGATCCGCTGGGCGGCAGTTACTTCGTGGAGACCTTGACGAAGCAAATGCAGCAGCAGGCGCGCACATACTTCGAGCGCATCGAGGCTCTCGGCGGCATGCTGCCGGCCATCGAAGCCGGCTTTTTCCGCCGGGAGATCGCCGACGCCGCCTTCGGCTATCAGCGTGACGTCGATGCCAAGCGAAAGCTGATTGTCGGCGTCAACGCCTTCCAGCAGCCCGACGAGAAACCGCTCGAAACCCTCACGATCGACGCCAACGTGGAGCAGGAGCAGATCGCCGATTTGCGCCGCGTGAAGGCCCGCCGTGATGGGGAGGCGGCGACGCGTTGCCTGGCAGCCGTGCGCAAGACGGCGGCGACGAAGAAGAACCTCATGCCGGTTCTGGTTGATGCGGCACGCGCCCATTGCACCGTTGGCGAAATCATGCAAACGCTGGCCGATGTCTTCGGCCGCTACGAGGGAGCAGCCAGGTGGTGAGCAAGGATGGCAAGAGACTACCTTAGCACCGAGGCCGTGGAGCAATTATGTCTCAAGCCGTGGAGGAAGCCGATCCCATTCCTTCGTCTTCGGTCCCCATCCGCGTGGTCCTGGCCAAGATCGGACTCGATGGCCACGATCGCGGGATCAAGGTCGTCGCGCGGGCGCTGCGGGACGCGGGCATGCATGTGATTTACGCGGGGCTCTGGCAAACGCCGGAGTCCGTGGTCCGCACGGTGCTGGATGAAGACGCCGACTGGCTCGGCCTGAGCTTGCTCAGCGGCGCGCACCTGACGCTGGTGCCGCGTGTCCTGGAGCTGATGCGCGCTGCAAAACTGCAACGCGTCGGCGTCCTGGTCGGCGGCATCATTCCCGAGGGAGATGTCCCCACACTCCTGGCCATGGGCGTGGCGCGCGTATTTGGGCCGGGCACGGCTCTCCCCGACATCGTGGCCTTTTTGCGCGCCCACCCCGGAGCCGGCCATGAATGAGCCCTTACTCGAACGCTTTCAATTCCGGGACAGGCAGGCGCTGGCGCGTTTGCTCAGCCTGGCGGCGCGGGGCGAGGGCTTGCCCGAAATCGCCTCTCCTGCAGGCAAACCAAGTCGCGTCGTGGCCGTCACCGGCAGCGCCGGCGTCGGCAAGAGCACCCTCGTGGGCCGGCTCATCGATTTACTGCGGGCTCGCGGCATCACCGTGGCCGTGCTCGCCTCGGATCCGGAGAGCCCCGTGAGCGGCGGCGCCTTGCTCGGCGACCGTTTTCGCATGCAGACCCGGCCGGACGACGAGGGCGTTTTCATTCGCAGCCTGGCCGCGAAGCCGGGGCACGGCGTTGTCGCCGATCACCTGGACGTGATGATCCAGCTTCTGGAAGCGTTTCCCTTTGAAGTGATCCTCATCGAAACCGTGGGCGCGGGTCAGGGCGACACGGCGGTCCGCGCCCTGGCGGACGTGGTCGTGTTGCTGTTGCAGCCCGAGACCGGGGACGACCTGCAATGGGAGAAGGCCGGTATCCTCGAAGTCGCGGATATTATCGCCATCCACAAAGCCGATTTGGCCCAGGCCGAGCAGGTTGAGGCCCAGGTGCGGGCGACCTTGAACCTGTCGCCTAGCGTGCCGGAGGTTCTGCGCGTCAGCTCCAAAACCGGTGACGGCGTGGCGGCCTTGTGGGCGCTGATCAGCTCCTTGCCGCTCCGGCGCATGTCAGGCACGGACGGCAGCCGCGCGCTGGTCAGCCGGGTTATGCAGGCCCTGCAGCAATGGCTGGCGGCGGCTCAGGCGGAGCGGCGCCCGGACCTGGCCGCGGTCGTCGACCAGTGGCGCGAAGGCAGCCTCGCCGAGCCCGCCGCCGTGCAGGAGCTGCTGCAACTCTTCATCCATGACTACACGTCCAGCCGCAAAGATGTTATGGTGCGCGGATCATAAGGTGGCGCCATGACTCTCGATTACCAAAAGGTCTGCCAGGCCTGGGACCCGTGGCAGCGCATTCCGGACTCCTACAATCTCGGCTCGGCGCTGACGCACGTCCAGGTTGTCGAGGGCAAAGGTCAGAAGCTGGCTTTGCTCTGGGAGAATGCCTCGGGGCAGACGCGCTCGTTCACCTACAGCCAGCTCGATAGCCTGAGCAGCAGGCTTGCCTCGTCACTGGACCGGCTCGGCATCAAGCGCGGCGAGCGCGTGTTCCTTCGGCTGCCGAACGTTCCGGAGTTCTATATCGCCGCGCTGGCGGTGGCCAAGCTGGGCGGCATCTTCATCCCGTCGAGTACACAGTTCCATGCGGCGGAGGTGCGCTATCGACTCATTGACTCGCAAGCCGTGGCCGTCGTCACGACCCAGCGGCTGCTTGGCGAGGTGGAAAGCTGCCGGGCGGAATGTCCGTGTCTGCAGCATGTAATTGTGGCCAATGAAGATAATGCGGCTGCCAGCGCTGATACTGTGGACTTCACGAACCTTGTCAATCAGGGCAACGAGATGTTTCATCCCGCCCCGACGCGGTCGGATGATCCCGCGTTTCTAGCCTATACCTCGGGCACGACCGGCGATCCCAAGGGCGTCGTCCACTTACAACGCTACCCGGTTGCCTACGAGTCCCTGGTCCGCTACTGGCACGACTATCAGCCCGACGATGTGGTCGCCTGTCCGTCCGAATTGGGTTGGCTGTTGCCCATCGCTTGCACTTTTCTCTACGCCATGTCCCGAGGGTTAACCGTTGTCCTATTCGATGCCCAGGGCGGCCGCTTCGACGCGGTGCGCTGGTTCGCACTTTTTCAGAAGTATCGCATCACCAACTTCACCGCGCCCCCTACGACCTACCGCATGCTCATGGCCGAGGGGGATGCTTGCAGGCATTACGACCTTTCAAGCTGGCGGCATGGCGTGAGCGCGGGCGAACCCTTGCCCGCGGACACCTTCGAAGCGATTCGCCGTCACTTCGACGTCACCGTCCTCGATGGCATCGGCATGAGCGAGTGCATGGTCTATTGTTGCAACATGGTAGGCGCCCCGCTCAAGCCGGGCAGTTGCGGCCGGCCCACGCCGGGCACGGTGGTCGCACTGCTCGACGATGATTTGCAGCAGGTGCCATGTGGCCAGGAAGGCGTGCTGTGCGTGCGACGGAACTCCCATCCGGGCATGATGAGAGAGTACTGGCAGAAGCCGGAGCGCACGCAAGAGATTTTCCAGGGCGACTGGTATTACTCCGGAGACGTGCTCGCCCGCGATGAGGACGGCTATTTCTGGTTCAAAGGGCGAAATGACGACGTCATCAAGGCAAGCGGCTACCGGATTTCGCCATTCGAAGTGGAAGACTGCCTGGTGAGCCACCCGGCTGTCCTGGAGGCCGCGGCCGTGGAAAGTCCGGACGCGCTCCGCGGTAGCGTGGTCAAGGCCTTTGTGGTCTTGCGGCCTGGATATGAGGCCACGGATTCCCTCAAGGGCACCCTTCAGGAGCACGCCCGGAGCAAAATGGCGGGCTACAAATATCCGCGCCGGATCGACTTCGTCGATAGTTTGCCCAAGAGGCCGTCGGGCAAAGTCAAACGCAAGGAGCTCAGAATGGCTGAACGGGACCGCTTCGGCGCTGCACGAAAATAAGTGTCGCCTTTCGCTCCGCGAAAGGACGTTCTTTCGCGGAGCGAAAGAAGACTATTCCTACTTCGCTGTAGCGCCGGAATCCAGCAGAGCATCGCGCGTGAATTGGCCCGGCTTGAATTTCGGATTGAGCTGAACATCCCGGAACATGTAGTCGCCGATCACCTTCCCGCCTTCGCCCTTGAGCACCACGCCGGTCTGAAGCCAGTTTTC
>DASZFN010001203.1:0-1875 GCA_035939715.1 Gemmataceae bacterium
GCCCAAGAGAGAAAGCCACGCCGTCGGCGGCGCGCCAACCATTTCTTCCAGATGCGAACCACGCCATCCCGGAACCACCGCAACGACAAACCGTTGCCGGTGATGCCAAAATAGCCGAAGTGGCCCCGCAGTTTCTGGATCAGTGTCGGGTGTTGCTCCGGCAACGGTAGGTGCCGGTGCAGCCGACACCACTGAGCTATCGTCCGGAGAGCCCGACTCAAGCGGCCCTGGGCCGTCTTGCGCTTCACCACCCAGAACCCGCGCCGCGAACGCCCCCAGTAATGCGTGAAGCCGAGCAGGTCGAACGACCCGGGTTGGCCACCCGCCGAGGGGGTCGAGGACGGTGGGGACTGCGGGGGACGCCGGAACGGCACCAGCCGGGTCTTGTCCGGATGCAGGGCGAGGCCGTACTTGCCGAACCGTTGCGGCAGTACCTCCAGCACCCGCCGGGCGTCTTCCTCACAGGCGAAGCCCATGACGAAGTCGTCCGCGTAGCGGACCAGAAACGCACGGCCTTGCAGCCGCGGCTTCACCTCCCGCTCGAACCAGACATCCAGCACATAGTGCAGGTAGACATTGGCCAAGAGAGGCGACACGACGCCTCCTTGGGGGGTCCCCGCCTCCGGGTACGTTACCGCCCCGTCTTCGAGAACGCCCGCGTTGAGCCATTTACCGATCAGACGTAACAACACGCCGTCGCGAAGCCGCTGCCGGAGAAGTTCCCGCAAATGAGCATGATCCAGGGTGTCGAAAAACCTCCGGATGTCCACTTCCACGATCCAACCGCCACCGTTGCCCATCGTCTGCTGCCACACGGCGTCCAGCGCTTGATGTGCCGACCGTCCGGGTCGAAAGCCATACGAACAGTCCAGGAAGTCCTGTTCGTAGACGGCTTCCAGCACCATGACGACCGCCCGCTGAAGGACCTTGTCTTCAAACGTCGGGATCCCGATCGGACGCGTGTCGCCACTCGTGCCTTTCGGGATATACACCCGCCGCACCGGCGGTGCCCGGTACGTGCCGGACTTGGCCCGGTCTAACAGCGCCTGCAAGTTGCCTTGCAAGTTGGCGGTGTAGTCCGCGACCGTTTGCCCGTCTACGCCCGCGGCCGCGTCGGGGCGGACCCGCAGATACGCCTCGTACAGCCAACGCAGGTCGATGTGGTGGGCCAGAGAAGTGAATCCCATCTCAGGACATTGCTTCGCCAGCTCAGCTATCTGTTGTTGTTTCGTTGACACGGGGTCGGGTTTCGATGCACCCGGCATGTTTCCCTCCAACAGATCCGTGACCTGGCACCTCCTTCCCTCCCCAGGGTCCGGACGGATACCGTTCCCCTGGTTCGACGGTACTGTAAGGTGCTCCGACTTCCTGCGCCCCTCGCGCCGCGCTTCGTTGCCTTCGCTTGGCGCTACCATGCGTTGCGTCTGTCGTTTCGCTCCCATCGGTCCAGAACGCCAACCGCGGGCCAGGGGTTCGTCATCCGGTCCCCACTGCCGGAATCTTTCGCATGGAGGCGAGCAGGACCTCCCAGGTTCCTGGAGAACCCTGTTGCCCATATGCCGTGTTCGTCGACCCCGGCAGGATCGCCCACACCAGGCCAGTGAAAGTGTGAGGACATGGCCCCCGTAACGTCCACGACGAAGGCTCCTGCAAGATACGTCTTTCGAGGCTCAGTAGCACGGCCTTGGGACTCGCTGTGTACGCTTCGCCCTCGGGGTTGCCCCCACAGGACGCAACACTCGCTTCCGATTGCTGGCCAAGCTCTAACGGACGGGATTGATTACCCGTAGGGTTCCAACGAAAAGTTTCAGAAATGCATCTTACATTTCATCCCCCTTTCCCAGGCTTTTCCTGGCGCAAGGACGCGGACAGTTC
>DASZFN010001204.1:0-2844 GCA_035939715.1 Gemmataceae bacterium
CAGCCAATCGCGAACCATACCTGGCCCGCATCCGCAACGTCGCACGCGGCGGGATCAATTTTGACATCGACCAGCAGTTCGAAAGCGGCTCCATCCTGAGCGTGGAGCTGCCCGGACCGATTGGCGAGCCGATCTGCCGGCTGCTTGTTTGCGTGATCCATGTGGCGCCCCTGCCGGGCGGCGACTGGTCCCTCGGCTGCTCCTTCGTGCGCGAGCTTAGCGACGAGGATCTGCAGCCATACGGCGCCAGACGGCTCCGCTCGGAAGCCGAAGATAAACGGGAGTGGGTACGCTTCGCCTGCGAGCTGGAGGCCACTTATCGTATCGTGCGCGTGACCGAGCGCAAGCCGGCGCCGGCCAAGGTCATCGATATTTCGCCGCGCGGCGTGGGCCTTGTCATCGACCGCTCGATCGAGCCCGGGACGGTCCTGAGCGTGGACCTGCAAAGCAAGAGCGGCCAGAGCACCCTGCGCATGTTCGCCTGTGTGGTCCGCGTGAAGCAGCCCAGGCCAGGCGAATGGTCGCTTGGCTGCAATTTCATTCGCGAGATCAGCGACAAGGAATTCAAGGCCCTGCTGCCCGAAGACCAAATCCTTCCGAACACCAAAGCCTAATTCGATTTTCACGGTGGGACGGCATGTGGAATGCTGCTATCCTGAACCGTGGCCGCAAGTTTCAACTTGCCGGTTTCGGGCAAGTTGAAACTTGCCGCCACAAGAACGGGAGGAAGACCATGCCCGCACATGCCGAGCCCGACAACATTGTCCGCCTTACCAGCGCGGCCAATCCCGTTGAAGCGCATATCTTGAAACAGGCCCTGGATGAGGCAGGCATCCGCAGCAAGGTCGTGGGCGATTTCCTGGACGCCTCCGTGGGCAACATCCCGGGGCTTTATCCGGAAATCTGGGTTCACGAGGACGACCTGGCTCGCGCACAGGAAGTCCTGCGTCAAAGCCGGGCAGCCGCCCAGCCTGAGAGTGCAGAGGAATCGGAAGAGTGAAAGTCTGGGCGTGGGTCAGGATTCCGATCCTGACGAATGGTTAATCCTGTCAGCATCGGAATCCCAACCCTGGTTGGTCGGTCCAACTTACTTGACGAAGTCCTTGAGCAGCTTGAGCGGTTGCGACTTGACCACGGTGCGGGCCGGTTTGGCCTTGAACATCATCGGCTCTCCCGTGGCGGGATTGCGGCCCATGCGTTCGGGGCTGGCCGGCTTCATGACCCGCTTGATCTTGAGCAGGCCCGCCATGTTGACGATGCCGGGGCCTTTCTTGCCGACCTGGTTCTTGATGTAGTTGGTCAGGGCATCGAACACCGCCGCGACTTGCTTGCGCGACAGTCCGCTCTCCTCCGCGAGCGATTGGAACATCGCTGACTTGGTAGCCGGCCTAGCTGCTTTGTTCTGAGCCATCGAATTCTCCCTACAATCGCGAAAATCGGACTAACCAGAATGCCCACGTTAATCGGAAAAGTTAGAACTCTTGACCTCAATTGTCAACGGTTTTGCCGAGAAATATTGGTTTTTTTGCAGATTTTGTCGCAAAAACCCTGTTTTTTCCAGGTTTTGGGGTTCTCCGAGCTGCTCGGCTGGCGGTTTGCGCTGGCGATTCATACTTCTAATGGCGTGGACCGCCTTTCCCATTGCCAGCTCGCTATCGTACGGGAATCCCATGAAAGCCGTTGTTTTCGACCGCTTCGGCGATCCCGCCGAGGTTTTACAGATACGCGAGTTACCGACTCCTGAACCGGGGCCCGGACAGGTGCGCGTGCGCATGCTGACCTCTCCTATCAACCCTTCGGACTTGCTCTACGTCCGTGGCGCCTACGGCCGCCAGCCAAAGCTTCCCAGCAGTGCCGGCTTCGAAGGCGCGGGCGTGGTCGAGGCGGCCGGCAAGGGCATCCTTGGCCGTCTGCGCAGGGGGCGTCGCGTGGCGGTCCTGAACGGGCAAGGCGGCAACTGGCAGGAGCAGGTCATCGTGCCCGCCCGCCAGGTGGTGCCGGTGCCCGCGGAATTGTCGGACGAGCAGGCCGCCACCTTCTTCGTCAACCCGGCCAGCGCCCTGATCATGGTCAGCGATGTTCTCCAAGTGCAGCCCGGCGCCTGGCTCGCCCAGACCGCCGCGGGCGGTGCCCTGGGCCGCATGGTGATCCGCCTCGGCAAGCTCTATGGATTTCGCACTATCAACATTGTTCGCCGCCGCGAGCAGGTGGAAGAGCTCCGCCGCGCCGGTGGGGATGAAGTCATTTGCACCGCGGATGAATCCATCGAGGCGCGTATCCAGGCGATCACCGATGGACAAGGCGTCCCTTACGCCATCGACGCCGTGGGAGGCGAGACCGGCTCCGCGGTGGCGCGCACGCTGGGGCCGGGCGGCGTGATGTTGCTTTACGGCACGCTCTCTGATGAGCCGATGAGCATCCATCCGCGCACGCTGATCGCCGGACAGAAGCGGATCGAAGGTTTCTGGCTGTCCGAATGGTCCAGGCATCGGCGTGCCTTGACGATGCTCGGGCTGTTCCGTCGCATCAAGAAGCTCCTGGCTCAGGGGATTCTGAACACCGACGTGGGGCAAACTTTTCCGTTCGCCGAGGTTCAAGCCGCCGCGAAGGCGGCGAGCATTCCGGGCCGCCAGGGTAAGGTGCTGCTGCAATTCAAATGAAGTTACTAAAATCAGTATGTCGAATCTGCAGTACCTTAGCCCGCCGCGCAAGCAAGTTCCTCGCTGGCGCGTTTTGAAGTTGCGCTTTTTGCGAGAGCCAGGACCCCTGCCGGCTTGTCCGGCAGGTGAAGCAGTTCAGCAGCTAGGAAAGTTGGCCCGAGTTCGCCGCGACCCCTGCCGGCTC
>DASZFN010001205.1:0-3812 GCA_035939715.1 Gemmataceae bacterium
CCCGGCTAGCCTTCTGACCGGTGAATCGCTCCCAGCGAGTGACGATCACATCGCAATAAAGCGGGTCGAGCTCCATCAAGAAGGCCCGTCGGCCCGTCTGCTGGGCCGCAATCAAGGTCGAGCCGCTGCCGCCAAACAGGTCGAGCACGTTCTCACCCTGCCGGGACGAGTATTCCATGGCCCGCGCGGCCAACTCCACCGGCTTCTCGGTCAGGTGCACCATGCTCTGGGGATTCACCTTCTTCACCGACCACACATCCACAGCGTTGGCCGGGCCGAAGAACTTATGGCCGGCCCCTTCGCGCCAGCCATAGAATGCCCACTCGTGATTTCCCATGTAATCTTTGCGCGTTAAAACCGCGTGTTCCTTCACCCAAATGAGGGCTTGCGAAAAGTACAGTCCCACAGCCTTGAGCACGGGCGGATAGTTGCCGCAGTTGGCATAGCCGCCCCAGATGTAGAAGGACCGGCCGGGCAGGAGTACCCGAGCGAGGTTGCCGAACCAGGCATGCAGTAAACGCTCGAATTCCTGCTCCGAGACAAAGTCATTGATGAGCGGGCGATCCTTGGCGCGGAGCTTCTTGCTGGTGGGCTTGGCCTTGCCGGGATGGCGTGCCAGGTCCATGGCCTGGTGATGCTTGGTACCGGTGAATGACTTCGAGCCGTTAGCGATGGCATTGTTGCTCCGCGGCTCGACTTTTACGTTGTAAGGCGGGTCGGTATTGACCAGATGAATCTTGGCTCCCTGCAGAAGGCGATCCACGTCCTCGGCTTTGCTGCTGTCGCCGCAGAGCAGGCGATGCGGGCCAAGGATCCACAAGTCTCCCGGCTGCGTTTGCGCCTTGTCAAGTGGCTCAGGGATGGCGTCTGGATCGGCCAAGCCGGCGCTGGGCGGTTCCGTGAGCCGCAGCAACTCTTCCGCGGAGAAGCCAGTAAGTTTCACATCGACATCGCTGTGCTGAAGTTCGGCGAGTTCGAGCACCAGCCGATCCTCATCCCAGCACGACAGGGTTGCCGTTTGGTTGTCGGCAATGCGATAAGCCTTGATTTGGGCGGGCGTGAGACCGGTAGCGACGTGGACGGGAACGTTCTCCAGGCCGAGCTTGAGCGCAGCCTTGTAGCGCGTGTGCCCGACGACGATAACGCCATCTTCATCCACCACGATCGGCTGGCGGAAGCCAAACTCGCGGATGGAGGCAGCCACCGCAGCGACGGCCTGGTCGTTGACACGGGGATTTCGCTCATAAGGGCGAATGCTCGCCAGTGGGCGCAGTTCTACATGCATGGACTGTTTTTCCTTTGCTTTGGTGGTCATGATCGAAACAGTAAGAACACACGAAGCCGGTTCAGGCAGACATAACGGCTGCCCTGGCTTTGGGGACGGCGCGCTGGGTACGGTCTTTAGGGGACGATGCTGAAGTATCACCCGTGCCGCTCAGCGACTGCAGGAAGGAGCCCCAATCCATGCCCTCGGGTTTTACCAAGCGCTCGTCGATTGCTTGCAGATAATCGTTCCAACCTTTCTCCAGAATGCCGGCAAGCCTGCGCGGCGGCTTGCCGGTCCTGACACTCTTGAGCAGCCTCTCGACGAAAGCCTCTACGTCGGCATAGAGGTCCGTGCTCGTCGGCGCCGGCTCGGCCTGGGCGGCACGCTGCCTTTCCAGCTTGGCCAGACGCGTCTGCAGCTTGCTCTTCATCACCGCCAACTCTCCCAGCCGTGGTCCCGCAGGTGTTCACGAGTCAGCTCTCGTTCCTGTTCCCGCAGGCGCTGCTGTTCCCAAGTTTCATCACGCACCGGCTCGACTGGGAAATACCGTGTTTGCGGACAGGGCTTTTCGTAGGCGGCGTGGGATTCCGGATTCTCCATCTCCGGCACGCGATCAGACTCTTCCTTGTAAGTCCGTTTCGCGGCCTGCACTTCACGGACCCGGTCCACGCCTGCGATCAGGTAGCGCAACGCGCTCAAGGCGTGGTTGTGTTCGTCGATGGGCTTTTCACCCTGAATCCGCTTCTCTTCCAAGGTCGGATAGCGGTAGAGTCCCGACTCGCGGATCAGGTTCTTGCAGGCGTTGAAGACCTTCAGCCGCCCCGTGCGTAGCCGAGCATTCACGGCAGAGATCCCCGGCATGACGTCATTCGTCGCGGTCCTGGCGCGAAGGCCGTTGCGCCGGAACTTCTCAATGCTGGCTGGCTCTGCCGGGTCGCAATACCACAGGTCGATCGGCCAGCGATCACGTAGACCTGCAGCTTCGGCGATGATCTCGTCGTCGGTCATGCCCGAGCCGTAAATCTCCTCGACGATGTGCAAAACGTCGTCATGATCCATGGCGCCGACGATCAAAGCCGCCGGGTTATGGTACCCCCAGTCCACGCCGGCCCAGCAACGCGTCGGCTCTATGCGGAACGGCACGATGACATGCTGCCGCAGCGTGGGGTAAACCAGCCCTTCGTTGGCGATCTCCCAGTCACCGTCGAGCAAACGGCGCCGTTCCACCTCGTCGAGTTGCTCCAGGCTGCGGATGTACTCCTCGATGTCCAGGTGGGGGTTATCGGCAACCTTGGCCGGCACGAAGGCACGATTTGGCTGGGGGGCACCCGTAATGGGAAAGCGGTTCTTCACCCATTCGTGGCCGATGCCGCCCGGGTTCGAGGCTGCCCGCATGCGGATGGGCAGACGCGAGCCCTGCGGCCGGCGCAGACGCGAGAACAGATAACGATATTGCTTTTCGGTGAATTGCGTGAGTTCATCGAAGCCGACAAACTGAAACTCCGCCCCCTGGTAGCGATAATGGTCGCGGAAGTTTTCCAAGTAACCAAAACTGAGCGTCGCACCGCTCGGGAACAGCCAAGTCTTGGTCTTGTCGTTCCATTTGGCAGCGCCGGCAGACAGCCATTGATCGGCCCGGTCCATCAAGGCGCCGGGCAGGGCAAGGTCGCTATAGGTGCGCCGGAAGAGAATCGCCGCATAACCAGGGACATCGACGTACTTGAGGGCTTCCATTAAGAGCCAGTCGCTCTTGCCGCCCCCGGCGGCACCGCCGTAGAGGACCTCGGCAATGTGGTCCAGGCGCAGGGCCTGCTCCTGGCGCCGGGTTGGCACGTGCTTGATCCAGGGATTGGCATGCACGGTCCGAAGATAGAGCCCGAACGCCGTGAAGAGGCGGCGCAATTCGGTGAGGCTCTTCCCTCGTGGCTTTTTCGGAGTGGATTGCTGGATCGACCCTGCCTTCGTCATCACTTAGCCATTTCGTTTATCTTGCTGGTGAATGTTGCTCAACACCTGCGTCGTCTACGAACATCAACTGGCAGTCACTCAAGTTCTGTCTGGCGCTCCCTGGCCGACGTCTCATGTGAGGCCGATCCCAGCCATGGGGCGGACTTCCAGTGCCGTCAATTTGAACCGGGGCATTGCGGGCTTTCATCGCCATCGAGTCTAACCGAGCTTCTCGACGCGGTTGATCGTTTCGTCCTGGTTGGACGGTATCGGGAGAGCTGGCAGCCCAACTGCACCAAGGACTTCGAGGAATGGCGGCCGGATAGCCGGCGTCGCCGTCCGTTCGCCTTGGCCCGAATGTTTCTGGATCTCATCACTGTCGAGTCTAACCGAGCTTCTCGACGCGGTTGATCGTTTTCGTCTTGATGGGGAAGCGTATCGAGAGGGCTGGCAGCCTAACGGCGCCAAGGCGTCGAACGGATGGCGGCACGGGATAGGCTGCCACCCCGTTCGACGCCGCAGGATAGCTTGGCTTGGGCCGATCGTTCTCTTTGATCGGGAAGGCCGAAAAGCCGGACCTGTCGGCAGCGTCTTGGGT
>DASZFN010001206.1:0-2673 GCA_035939715.1 Gemmataceae bacterium
GTGCCGGCCGCCAGCCGGGCCGCCTCGGGGTCAAAGGCGAGGCAGGTCGCGCCGGAGGAAAGTCCCTCAAATTCCGACAACAAATCGCCCGACTCGACTTCCCAGAGTCGCACGGTCCCATCGTGGCACGCTCCCGCCAACAGGGCCCCATCGGCGGAGAATGCCAAAGCGCTGACGGGCGCCACGGCTTCGAGCGAACGGCGCTGGCAAGCCGCACTCCAAACCACGCCGCCATTTACGCTGACTTGGTTCGCGGTGGTCAGTGGATCCACTGTTCGGCGTGCGGTTTCGCTGGAGATGTCATCGAGTTCGCAGCCCGCAAGTGGGATCTCGACCCAATTACGACCGTACGGGAATTGCATGGTCGGGGTATCGGGCCGACGGACGAGATGATGGTGCCGGAAAATCTGTCGGCATACCGGAACGACCTTGCAGTCGTCGCTGCCTGGCGTGAGACATGGCGCAAGGCACAGGACTTGCTCCTGCGGCAAGAAACGCCGCACATCAAGGCCCTAATCCATCGCATCGGTATTGCCGTTCATCGGAGCGGCCGACATGATGGAACTGTTCAAGCAGTTCCGGCCCGGAAGTTCTCGGCCTCGCTGGCGGAAAAACGATAGCGGGAAGCCGTACCTGCACCCCTGCACGCCGCGAAGTTGGCTGGGCACTAAGGAGACCTGGCAACCGGCTGCCCTGCTCCTGCCTTGTTATGATCTACCAGGCCGACTTGTCGCCTTCATGCTTCTTGGCCAGACCCTTCAGAACGAGGTTCGGCTGGTCTCGAAGCTGGCTCACTACGACGGCAATAGCAGCGGAGGCGTAGGTGGCTTGTGGATGTTCGACAACCTGCGGTTGTCAAACGAGGCCGTCGTCTTCGGGGATCCCTTGGCGGCCTTGATGCTCCAGTTGCGGAATTTCCGCGACAGCCCGAAGCCTCTGCCGCTGGCGGCGATGCATGCACAGGCATCCTTATTGCCCAGCAGAGTCTGGCTGCAGAATTGGCGAAAATCCTACGTCTTCTGGTCGACGAACCTCGACGCATCGCTGTTCGATCAAGCCCGCCGGGCCGGCGGAAAAATCGCCCAGCTGAGCCTCGATCGCGAACAGTTCAGGCGAGTTCTCACTGAGCAGAGCGCCTGTGCCTGGCTACAGACGCTCAAACAAACGGCCGTCGCCTGGCCGACGGCTTTGGAGCGGCAGCTGAAGCTGCTCCCCGATGCACGAGCCAAGGATCTGATCCTTGCCTTGAACTTATCGCGCGTCAACAGCCGGCATTACCTGGAGAACATATCGCCGGCCGGCATAGCACGGTACACGCATTTGGTTCCGGAGGCAGCGGTCAAGGAGGTGGTTTGCGGTAACAGAGTCGTTCAGGAAGATGCGCAAGGCTGGATTCATAAAAAGAATGGCTGCCGGATCCTGAACGGGTTTCTGCGGATTCAGGAACTGATATACGAAGGATCCCTGCCCGATGAGGACGAGTTCTTGCTCCGACCGAGGTCGCGACGCCGCTATTGGCGAGGTCAATTCGTGTTGCCCGACGGCGCCATCCACCCCTTCACGGTGCTGGCGCGGAACGATCGGCAAGTTCGCCACTGCACGATCGAATTCATCGAGCAGATGGCGGAACGGGGAGTGATGGCCCAGGTCGGCCGCGGCTGGGCGCCGGCGATCTGGGACATCGCCCAGTTGTTCCACGAGCCGGTGCTGGCCACGGGCTGCCAGCGGGTAGGCTGGAACGCGGAGCGAGGCTGCTTTGTCTTCCCGCAGTTCGCTGTGGCGGCCAACGGCGACATTGACCAGGCTTCACTCATGATCCTGCTGCACGACACGCCCTGCCGGAATCTATTCCCGCCGACCGAGTTGTTGGCGCTGGAAATAGAGGCATTGGGCCAGGACCACGCCGCGGTTCAGACTGTGTGGGCCGTAGCTGCTTATATCGCCCACCAACTCTTGGCGCCTCTGATGGGCTTCGAACCGTGCGGCCTACTCTTGTTGGGTGCCGAAGCTCCGCGGGCGATTGACTGGTTGGGGCCACTCTTACACTTGCATACGCTGCAATGCACCGCCGGCTCTGGTTCTTCACGCGAAGTCAATCGGGCGATCCGAAATAGCTGTCAGCGACATGACTGGCCTGGAATCGTGAAATCAGCTCGCCACCGCGGGAATTGCCTTCGAGGCCTGTTGGGCAAACATAGGTGGCTGCCATTCGTCGTCGTGCCGCAATGGCATTCCGGCCGTGCCGCGATGACGCTCAACGGCTGGGCAGCCTTGCAAATTCACCAGGGGTCTCACAGCTCGCAATTGCCGGCGGCAGCCGGCGAAAAGCTAGTCTTCTCCTACCTGCGTGACGTGTTAGCCAGGCAGTTGCCGATCGACGGCCGCGAGGGGGGCTGGATCAAGGCGATTCTGGCGGACATGCGGACCTGGTTCCGCAGCCTAGGCGGAGAAACAAGCCCGATTGCCGCCGCCTCGCGGCAAATCCAGGAAAGCTCCCATACGCCAGCCTGGCCCTGGGCCCTGGAGCTGCTACAACGGTCGCAGGGTTTGGGTGACCGTGGTCGCATCCGCATCACGCCCAAACCCCATCCTTCGGTTGAGAATCCAGAACAGGTGTGGATCTCTTTGCTGGAGCTGGAGACTTACCTGGAGGATCACCATGCGCCGTGGCTG